>NZ_CAPF01000008.1:0-26909 GCF_000321165.1 Enorma timonensis | reverse complement strand
CCGTGCGCGCGACGATCATCGAGCCCGAGGCCGAGCCCGCCCCCGCGGCCGCCCCGCGCCCGGACGCCCCCAAGCACGCGCTCGCCAAGCGGACGCCCGGTCGCCTGCGCGCCGGCATCGCGCTCATCGGCATGGGGCTCAAGACGCTCCTCACGGGCACCCCGGAGGAGCGCGCGAAGCACAAGCGCTCGTAGGGTGGCGCGAATCCACGCGCGAAAAGTACGCTACACTGGGCGGTACACGCAATCACGAAAGGCCGCCCATGAAGCTCACCATCGAACGCATGGCCTACGGGCCGGATGCCATCGCGCGCACGCCCGAGGGCAAGACCGTCTTCGTCTCCGGGGCGATCGCGGGCGATGTCGTCGAGGCGCGCATCGAGTCCGAGACCCCGGCCTACGCCCGCGCCCGCACCGAGCGGCTCCTCGAGCCCTCGCCGGACCGCGTCGACGCGCCGTGCCCGTACGCGGGCTTCTGCGGCGGCTGCCCCTGGGGCGCGCTCGCCCGCCCGGCGCAGCTCGCCGCCAAGGAGGAGAACCTGCGCTCGTCGCTCGCGCGGATCGGGCACTTCTCCGCCGAGGACATCGAGCACCTCGTCCAGCCCATCCGCTCCACCCGCGACGCCTGGGGCTACCGCAACAAGGTTGAGCTCGCCGTGGAGCGCTGCGGGAACCGCATGGTGCTCGGCATGCACGGGGCGGACCCCTCGCAGATCCTCAAGGTCGACCGCTGCCCCTTGTTCGAGCGCGCCTTCCCCAAGGCGCTCAAGGGCATCGCCGGCGCCCTCTCCTACCTGGCGAACTCCCGCGACCTCGCGCTCGAGCGCGTGGGCGTGCGCGCGAGCCGCCGCACCCGCGCGCTCGAGGTCGCTCTCTGGACGCCCACGGGCGGCTTCCCCCGCGCCCATGTGGCGCGCGTGCTCGAGGACGCGGTACACCCCACGAGCGTGGTGCGCGTGCTCACCAAGGGCGACCGCGCGGCCCGGCGCGTGGTGCGCAACGAGCTGCTCGCCGGCCAGGGCTCCTGGGACGAGCAGATCGGCCATGAGCGCATGCGCGTCTCCGCACCATCGTTCTTCCAGGTGAACACCGCCGCGGCGGAGATCCTCATCGACCTCGTGCTGGAGGCGCTCAACCCGGGCTCGGACGATGCTGCCTGCGACCTCTACTGCGGGGCGGGGACGTTCACGCTGCCCCTCGCGCGCCGAAGCGCCTGGGTCTCGGCCGTCGAATCGTACGGCCCCGCCGTCCGCGACCTGAGGCGCAACATCGAGCGCGCCGGCCTGGACAACGTCGAGGCCATCGGCGGCGACGCCGTGCGCGAGTTCCCCGGGGACGACATCGACGTGCTCGTCGTCGACCCGCCGCGCGCCGGCCTCGCCGCCGAGGCGATCGACCTCATCGGCGGCACCGCCGCGCGCGACGTGGCCTATGTGTCGTGCGACCCGGCCACCCTCGCCCGCGACCTCGAGCGCTTCCGCCGCGCCGGCGTCTTCGAGCCGGTGAGCATCACGGCGGTCGACCTCTTCCCCCAGACCTTCCACTGCGAGACGGTCGTCCATCTCACCCGGTGCTGAGCGGGATTGTCCTCCTCAACCACCTGAACAACGAGCGTGCACTTAAATGAAAGGGCGGTCAAAAGATGCGAAAACGCTTATGAAGCACATGGCTCTGTAACGAACGAACTGCGAAATGCCTATCGCCACAATCAGCTCCGGGAGAATTGAGGCAGCAATGGAAAATCCAGATAGGGAGTCCGATTGTTCATCAAAGCTAATTGAATTCCTGGAAAGCGATCCACTATCAATCGATGAAAATGACCCATTCTATTGGTATTTCCACCTAAAAGCTCTGGGAAAATGGGCGCAGACAAAAGACATGGTGGATAAGGCGGTCACTTGCTTTAACGTTGGGAATCCAGCGTACACGATTCTTCGATACATCGCAAAAAAGCATCTTACACGCGAAGTATGTGATATAGCTGTAAGCAAAAATGGTTTGAACTTAAAGTACGTGCCCGAACAGTATCGAGATGCCAGCATGTGCTTGACAGCCGTGAAAAACAACGGAGCTGCTTTGAGCGAGGTTCCCAATCAAATACTGATCGGGAATCAAGGATATGAGATTTGCTTAGCCGCTGTTCAAAACGATTACGATGGACAGGCGCTTTCGTTTGTTCCAGATTGCCATACGCGCGGAAAAAAGGGCAAGGCTCTTTGCGAGGCGGCAGTACAGGCAAATGGGCATGCGCTTGAATATGTCCCTAAACGTTTGATAACTAATGAACTTGCTAGATTGGCCATCGAAGCTCCTATTCCAACTAGAACGATGCTTCTACCAGATGGATCACGCATTACCGCGAGCGCATATGAATATCGTCCAGTACTATCGCTCGTTCCCAAGAAATGCATGTCAGAAGAGCTTGTCAATCTGTCCGCTCGTCTGCATCCGAGGAGCTTACGATGCGCTCCCCCTGATTTAATATCTCGTGAGCTTTGCTATGAAATGCTTGAACGAGACCCCATGAACATACAGTACATTCCCACGGCAGATAAAAAGCTTGCCGAGATGGCGGTAAAGGAAGACCCCCGAGCCATCCTAGCCGTTCCTGAATCTTTGATGACAATAGAGCTTTGTCGCGATGCCTTGCGCAATAATCCATCCATTCCTATCGAAAAACTACCCGAGATGCTTCGCAAGCAACTGGAAAAGGAGATTCGCTGGGAGGCTTTAATAAAATATAAGCCGATTGCACTCGAAACTCCCTCCATTACCGATGGGGAAAAGCAGGTGGTTTCAAGTTCGAGCAAGTCGCATGCTTACGATTTATCGGTCGCCGACAGTTCAGTGGAAACGATTTACTACATATCTGATATCCATCTTGAGCACCAACTTGTAAAACAGTCCGACGACATTATGAAACTGTCTTTATCTGAGATACAGGAGCGCATTGACGATAAAATTGCCGAGCTATTGGAATCAATGCCGGATACCCGAAGTACTTTGCTTATTGGCGGCGACGTGGCAGACAGCATTGAGCTGGAAGACGTATTCTATGAACGACTCAACTTATTCAATGAGCGTCATGAAGGCTGGCGCGGTCGTATTTTTACCGTTCTGGGCAACCATGAGCTATGGGACGGCGACCCTATGGGACGTAAGCCTGCACGACCCATCGACGAAATCGTAGCCGATTATCGTCAAATGATGAATCAACATGAAGTTCGGCTTTTAGAAAACGAATTGTTTGTCAACTATAAGGGACTCTATGACAAAACCCTGAATGAGAATGCGATTCTCAATGCAAGCGTCGAAGAGCTTGCCGAGGTGTGCGCCAACTCAACGTTTCTCTTGCTTGGTGGCATCGGGTTCTCCGGGTTAAATCCGATCTATAACGCCAAACTGGGGTTGTATGGAGCGGCCGTCTCGACGGAAGAAGAAATTGTGCGATCAAAGCGTTTTCGAGCAGTATACGAAAAGGTCTTGGCAAGCGCGCGGGTTATTCCGGTAATTGTGCTAACGCATACGCAGATGGCGGATTGGTCTGACGCTCAATACAATTCGAAATGGATTTATGTGAGCGGTCACACTCATCAGAATACGTACTTGCTGCAACATGACGGCACTGCGGTCTTCTCTGACAATCAAATTGGCTATAAGCCGCAACCCTGGCATCTTAACAACTTTACAATCGATATGCGTACGTACGATCCTCTTAAAGACTATCAGAACGGCATTCATCAGATTACTCGCGAGCAGTATGTCGAATTCAATCGCGGCCAAGGTATAACCATGCAGAGCATGAAGCATCCGGGTGACTTGTTCGCTCTGAAACACAACGGGATGTACATGTTTATGCTGAAAAGCGCCAGCAGTTTGTGCCTGTTGGAAGGCGGTAGGCGGCATAAGCTTGATCACGACATCAGCTATTATTACGAAAATCTTCCAGAGTATGTCAGCAAAGTGCGCAGCGCGTTCATGCCGTACCAACAAGCCCTCTTGATGGTTTCCCATGAAGTGAAGATGATCGGCGGCTCCGGCCGTATCCACGGTTGCATCGTGGATATAGACTGGTTCAACCACATATATTTGAATCCATTTGATGGAAAACTAACCCCCTATTTTGCGTTAAACACGACTGAAAAGTGGACATTCGAAAACATAGAATCGCTACTCGATTTCTCGCCGATTCCACCTCAATTGAGCAGTGGGGAGTCAATGTTGACGCATTACCGGGAAATTTCGTCTAGAGGAAAACAAATTCCCCTGCTGTCGCGCAAATCAAGTGAAATAATGAAACAGGCGATCGTTCCGCAAGTTGTTTTAGACAGGTCGATGTATGAGCCGTCCCGCATCATGCGTTCAATTCAATACATTTTTGAACAAAGCGTAGTGCGCATTTGGAATGATGACGTACTCACCATCTGCGAAAAAGAAGGCTCCCGGATGCTACCCCATGCAAATGAGCTACCCAGTTAGAACCTCGACGGGAAAGGATTCGCCGCATACCTCTGATGGTAGCGACCGCTTGCCAATTCTACTTACATAGGCAAGATACCCATACTGACAAGAAATTCAAAATCGGCGCATACGTCAACTGCGAGACGGTCGTCCACCTCACCCGGTGCTGAGCGGCCCCTCTCCCAAGATGTTGGATTGTCGCCCCGCTGACGCGATATGCCGCCCGCCGGCGTGGGTAAGATGAAACGGTGGGTTCCGTTTCATCATGCTGGGGAAGGGATGCATCATGAGCGCTGTTGCCGTGCTCGTAGCCGACGGATTCGAGACCATTGAATGTCTGACGATGGTGGACGTGCTCAGGCGCGGCGGGGTGCGCGTCACGCTCGTGTCCATCATGTCGACGCGCGACGCCGTGAGCTCGCAGCAGATCGGCATCGCCTGCGACCGCACGCTCGACGAGGTCGACTTCGACGAATATGACTACCTCGTCCTGCCCGGCGGCCTCCCCGGCACCACGAACCTGCGCAACGACGACCGCGTGTGCGCCCTCGTGCGCGAGTTCGCCACCACCAAGCACGTCGCCGCCATCTGCGCCGCGCCGTCCATCTTGGGCGAGCTCGGGCTCCTCGTGGGGCGCAAGGCCACGTGCTTCCCCGGCTTCGAGTCGACCTTCCTCGCCGGCACCTACGCGGGCGGCAAGAAGGTCGTCGTGGACGGCAACATCATCACCGCCTCCGGCATGGGCCAGGCGCTGCCGTTCGCGCTCACCGTCCTCAAGGACATCGCCGGCGCCCGCGCCGTCGAGAAGGTGCGCGAGGGCATCCAGCTATGATCCTCGCCTCGCAGTCGCCGCGCCGCATCGAGCTCATGCGCGAGGCGAGCTTCAACGTCCGCGTGCTGCCCGCAGATATCGATGAGGCGCCGCTCCCTCACGAAGACCCGTTCGCGCTCGTCGAACGGCTCGCCTGCACCAAGGCGGCGACCGTTTTGCGCGCACATGCCGAGGCCGCCGAGGTCGTCCTCGCAGCCGATACCATCGTCACCATCGACGGCGTCGTGCTCGGGAAGCCCGCGGATGCGGACGACGCCCGCGCCATGCTCCGCCGCCTCTCCGGCCGCACGCACACGGTCGCGACCGGCGTCTGCATCGCGCAGGCAGATGCGCGCGAGCCGCGCCGCCTAAGCGACGAGCTGCCCATCTCGTTCGTCGCCAAGACCGCGGTCACGTTCTACGAGCTCTCAGATGCCGAGATCGACGCCTACGTGGCGTCGGGCGAGCCCATGGACAAGGCGGGCGCGTACGGCATCCAGGGGGCGGGCGGACGCATGCTCGTCCGCGGCATCGAGGGCGATTTCTACAACGTCGTCGGGCTGCCCATCGCCGAGGTCGTGCGGCGCTTGAGGGCGCTCTAGCGCACCGGCGGCAAAGAGCGGCATATCTACACGCAGGAGGATCTCATGGCTCAGCGAGCTCAGTGGCAATCCATCCCCATCCATACCATCGAGGGCTTCCGCTTCGGCCACAGCACGAACCTCGAGGCCGCGACCGGCTGCACGGTTATCGTGGCGCCCGCGGGCGCGTCCGCCGGCGTCGACGTGCGCGGCGGGGCGCCCGCCTCGCGCGAGACCGACCTGCTGCGGCCGGAGAACACCGTCGAGGCCATCCACGCCGTCTGCCTCTCCGGCGGCTCCGCCTTCGGGCTCGAGGCGGCTTCCGGCGTCGCGCGCGAGCTCGAAGCCCGCGGCATCGGCCTCGACGTCGGGCCCACGCGCGTGCCGATCGTCTGCTCGAGCTGCATCTTCGACCTCGCGTTCGGCAGCGCCTCGGTGCGCCCCGGCGTGGAGGAGGGCATCGAGGCCACGCGTGCCGCGCTCGAGGCCGACCCCTCCCCGCTCGCGGAGGGCACCGTGGGCGCGGGCACGGGCGCGACGGTGGGCAAGCTCAACGGAGCCGCCACGCTCATGAAGGGCGGCCTGGGCGCGCGGGCGCGCGCGATCGGCGACCTCAAGATCGGCGCCATCGCGGTGGTGAACGCCTGCGGTAACGTCGTCGACCCCGCCACGGGCGCCCCCATCGCCGGCATGCGCGCCGCCGCCGACTCGCTCGAGATCGTGGACATGGAAGACGCCATGCTCGCCGCCGCGGAGGACCTCGCCATGCCGCTCGACCGCACGAACACCACCATCTCGTGCATCATCACGAACGCGCGGCTCACGAAGGCGCAGGCGACCAAGGTCGCGCAGATGGCGGCCGACGCGTACGCCCATACCATCCGCCCCACGCACACCACGAACGACGGCGATACTATCTACGTGCTCGCTTCCGGCGCGCTCGGCGATCGCGCCATCCCGCTCGACATGCTCGGCGTCGCCGCCACCCGCGTGCTCGAAGAGGCCATCTGCGCCGGATGTACCTCCGCCGACGGAATTCATGGGGCTCCCGCATACAAGGATTTGCATAACTAAGCTACCATCTTGCATAGCGTAAGGATTCAGGCGGCGGTGCCGACGCACGGCGCCGCCCCATCCGGCAAGATTGGAGCGACCATGTCACAACCGACCACCCCGACGGAGGCACCGAACGGGGCACCCGCGAAGCGCGGCATCGGGCTCATCGGCCTCATCGCGCTCGTCATCTCGTCGTCCATCGGCTCGGGCGTCTTCGCGCTCTCGACCGATATCTCCGCCGCGGCGGCGCCGGGAGCCGCGATCATCGCCTGGCTCCTCACGGGCGTGGGCTTCATCGCACTCGCCACGACGTTCGGCAAGCTCTCCCTCGCCCGTCCCGACCTGAACGGCATCGTGGCCTACGCGGACGAGGGCTTCGGCCCCTTCGTGGGCTTCGTCTCTGGGTGGGGATACTGGCTCTCCATCTGGATCGGCAACGTCGCCTTCGGCGTCATGCTCACCACGGCGATCGGCTACTTCTACCCGCCGTTCGCCGGCTCGCTCACCGTGCCCGCCGTCATCTTCATGTCGGTCATGAACTGGGCGATCGTGGCGCTCGTGAACCACGGCGTCGAGGAGGCGTCCGTGGTGAACGCCATCGTGATGTGCTGCAAGCTCATCCCCATCTTCGCGTTCATCGTAACGATGCTGCTCCTGTTCAACTTCAACGTCTTCACGGCCGATTTCTGGGGCACGCTCGCGAACAACATCGGCGGCCCGGACGCGCCGGGGGGCGTCGGCGACCAGATCATCAACTGCTTCATGGTCATGATGTGGGTGTTCGTGGGCATGGAGGGCGCGACCGTCCTCGGGCACCGCGCGCGCCGCAAGGCCGACGTCTCGCGTGCCACGATCCTCGGCACCTCCGCGCTCGTGTTCATCTACGTGGCGGCGTCCGTCCTCCCCTACGGCTACATGACGCGCGACGAGCTGCTTTCGGTGGGCTCGCCCTCGATGGTCTACATCTTCCAGGACGCCGTGGGGCCCTGGGGCGGCGCCTTCATCGCGGGCGGCCTCGTGATCTCCATCCTGGGCGCCTGGCTCTCCTACACGATCCTTGCCTCCGAGGCCATGCGCACCATGGGCGACATGCAGCTCCTACCCCGCGGCTTCTCCAAGCTCAACCGCCACGGCGCGCCCACGCTGAGCCTCATGGTGACCGGCACCATGATCCAGCTGCTCTCCATCGTGATGCTCTTCTCCGAGGCGGCCTACCAGTTCGCGTACTCGCTCTGCACCGCGTCGATCGTGATCAGCTGGTCGCTCGCCTCGGCCTACATGGTGAAGCTCGCCGCCAAGGGCGAGGTCGAGGGACGCGGCAGCGCGCTCGCCCTCTCGCTCTTCGCGACCGTCTTCTTGGTGGTCGCGGTGCTCCTCGCGGGCGTCGACCTCTTGCTGCTGTGCTGCATCGCCTACATCCCCGGGCTCGTGTGCTACGTGGCTGCCCGCCGCGAGCAGGGCTGCGACCATATCCTCGAGGGCTTCGAGAAGCCGCTCGCCGTCGTGCTCGTGGGCCTCGGCTTTATCGCCATCGCGTTCGTGGCGATGGGTATCATCACCATCTAGCAGCCGTGCCTACGTGAACCACGCGCAGGGGGCGGGCACTCCGATCCCGAGCGATTCCGCAACCGCCCGCGTTTTCCGGTAAGGAAAACGCGGGCGGTGAGGACAAGCGAGGGATGGAGTGCCCGCCCCCGTACGGAAGCGAGACGCAACGTTGCCCTAGTTGAACTTGAAGATCTTGCTCGCGGCGCGGTAGAGGGCGATCGAGGTCTTCTCCCCCGCCTTCGTGGGCAGGTTCGTCCCGATGCCGAGGATGCCGCCGCGCGCGTGGCGGTACATGCGCTCGTCGTACTCCTTGAGCTCCGCCCACAGCTTCTTGCTCTCCGCCTTGTTCGCCTCGTCGCCCGAGAGCTTCGAGAACACGGAGCACACGGCCATCATCATGGTGAAGTAGCCCATCATGTACGATGCCAGGCGGCTCTCGGGCACATCCTGGTAGAGGTGGTAGGCGTGCATCATGATGCGCGTGATGCGGAACTGCTGGTCGAGGCGGCGGATCATAGTCGCCTCGTTCACGCTCTGCCCCTCGCGCCCGATGAAATAGCGGTAGAGGTCGATATCGGCGTAGTACATGGTCTTGCACAGCGGCAGCGGCACGTACGCGTAGATGTTGTCCACGTAGAACGTGTGCGCCGGCAGCGGCAGGTTCGCCGCGCGCACGACCTCGGTGCGGTACGTGAGGCTGTGCATGAGCAGGTTCTGATCGGGGCGGAAATAGCCGATCTTATCCCACGTGAACACCTTCTTGCGCGGCAGCGCGCCGCGATAGCTGATGGTGGTGCGCTTGTTCTCGTACACCTTCTCGTACACGTAGTTCGAGATGAACAGGTCGACCTGCATGCCCCGCTCCTCGAAGCCGCGCAGGATGGAGAGCATCGTCGCGAGCGCCGAGCCATCGAGCCAGTCGTCGGAGTCGACCACCTTGTAGTAGGTGCCCTGCGCCTCGCGGATGCCCGTGAGCACCGCGATGCCATGGCCGCCGTTCTCCTGGTGCACGGCGCGGATGATGTTCGGGTAGCGCTGAGCCCATTCGTCGGCCTTGGCCGCGGTCTCGTCCTGGCTGCCGTCATCCACGATGACGATCTCGACATCCTCGGCAAAATCGCTGCCCTCGAGGATCGAGGTGATGCCGTGATCCATATCGGCGGCAGAGTTATAGCACGGAATGGCGAAGGTGATGATCTTATGCATGGCAGGAAATGATCTCGTCAGACAAATCGAGGGCGGATTCGGTCACGGCGTCCATATCGTAGTAGCGGTACTCCGCAAGGCGCCCCACGGGATGGAAGTTCGTGAGGTTCTGGACGCGCTCGAGGTAGCGCTCGTACAGGGCGCGGTTCTCGGGGTCGATGATGGCATAGTACGGCGTCTGGTCGCTGCCGGGCTCGAAGGCGTGGCTGTACTCCTTCATGATGGTGGTCTTGCCGGGCACGACCTGGCCGGTCATGTTCTTGAACTCGGTGATGCGCGTGTAGTCCTCGCTCGTGGTGTAGTTCACCGTGCCCACGGGCTGGAACTGGTCGCAGTCGAGCGTCTCGAAGACCATGTCGAGCGTGCGGTACGGCAGCGCGCCGAGGTCGAGGTTGAACAGCTCGTCGAGCGGGCCGGTGTAGACGATCTCGCCGCCGTAGACCTTGCCGCAGACCGAGACGTTCGTCTCGTCGATATCGAAGATGTCGCGCGCGTCCACGTTCACGAACACGTCGATGAGGTCGTGGTCGAGCATGTGCTCGAAGAGCGCGGTGTAGCCCTCGGCCGGCATGCCCTGGTAGGGCGCCTGCGGGAAGTAGCGGTCGTCGTCGCCGATGAACACGGGCACGCGGCCGGTGACGGACGGGTCGATCTCGTCCGGGGTCTGGCCCCACTGCTTCATGGTGTAGTACAGGAACACGTTCTCGTACACGTAGTCCGCGACCTCCTGCAGGTCGGGGTCGTTCTTCTTGCGGAGCTCCATGATGGGCACCTTCTTGTCGGCGCCGAAGGTGTCGACGAGCTTGCGGTAGAGCTCCTCGCCCCGCTCCTCGCCGAAGGCGAGCTTGAGGCTCTTGTGGTTGAAGGGCACCGGCATGAGCGTGCCGTGGATGTTCGCGAGCACCTTGTGCTGGTAGTCCGTCCACTTCGTGAAGCGCGAGAGGAACTCGTTCACGCGCTCGCTAAAGGTGTGGTAGATATGCGGGCCGTACTTGTGGACGAGGATGCCGTCCTCGTTCACGTAGTCGTACGCGTTGCCTGCGATGTGGTCGCGGCGCTCGAGGACCGCGACGCGGAAGCCGGCGCCCTCGGCCACGCGGCGGGCGCACACGGAACCGGCGTAGCCCGCTCCGACGACGATCATGTCGTACTCTTCGGGGTTGAACGATGCGGGTAGACCACTTGTGATCTGCATACATGCTCCTTGCAGGCATTTTGCTGATACGGAAGAACACATGCGTGTCAATTATCTAAGCGATTATAGCGCTGCGAAGCCTATAATAGGGATGCCACACAAGGAAAGCTCAACATGCCACGGACTTCGTGCGCGCATGACGGCCGCGCGCGATCCCGGCGCGTGTCGGGCCCCGACAAGAGGAGAAGCATGAGTGACTTCCTGAACCGCATGAAGGCTGCCGCGAAGGCGGACGTCAAGACGATCGTCCTGCCCGAGGGCGAGGACCCGCGCACCATCGAGGCCGCGAAGAAGATCATCGCCGAGGGCATCGCGAACATCGTCATCCTGGGCGACCCCGCCCAGATCGACGTGCCCGGCGCGCACGTCATCGACCCCACGAGCCCCACGGCGCCCAAGCACGAGGCGTACGCGCAGAAGTTCGCCGAGCTCCGCGCCAAGAAGGGCGTCACCATCGAGCAGGCGCGCGCCCAGATGATGGACGCCACCTACTACGGCACCATGATGGTCAAGATGGGCGACGCGGACGGCCTCGTCTCCGGCGCCTGCCACTCCACGGCGAACACGTTGCGCCCGGCGCTCCAGATCTTGAAGACCGCGCCCGGCACGAAGCTCGTCTCCGCCTTCATGGTCATGTGCACGAAGACCCCCGAGTTCGGCGCCGACGGCACGCTCGTCTTCGCCGACTGCGGCCTCAACATCGCCCCCACCTCCGATGAGCTGTCCGAGATCGCCATCGCCTCGGCGAACTCCTTCAGCACCTTCATGGACGGCATCGAGCCCAAGGTGGCCATGCTCTCCTACTCCACGATGGGCTCCGCCGGCGGCGACACCGCCAAGAAGGTGCAGGAGGCCACCGCGTTCGCCAAGGAGAAGGCACCCGAGCTCGCCATCGACGGCGACCTGCAGCTCGACGCCGCGATCGTGCCCGAGGTGGCCGCGCTCAAGGCGCCCGAGAGCGCCGTGGCGGGCCACGCCAACGTGCTCGTGTTCCCCAACCTCGAGTGCGGCAACATCGGCTACAAGCTCGTGCAGCGCTTCGGCCAGGCCGAGGCCTACGGCCCCATCCTGCAGGGCATCGCCAAGCCGGTGAACGACCTCTCGCGCGGCTGCTCCGCCGACGACATCGTGGGCGTCGTGGCCATCACCTGCGTCCAGGCGCAGCTCTCCGCCGAGTAACGGCGACCCGAGCGACGCGGGAGAAGCGTCGCGAACCAGCGCAACGCCAAGCGGGCGGCACCCTTTCACAGGATGCCGCCCGCTTCGTTACGCAAGCGTCTCCTCGCTGCTAGCGCTGTGCGCTCGCGCGGCGCCGCGCGAGCAGCGCGCCGCCGGCGATGCAGGCCGCCGCAGCCAGCGCGATGCCTCCCACCACGGCGGGCATGTCATCGCCCGTGCGTGGCAAGTCCTCACCGCCCGTTGACGGCAGCTCGGGCGGCGTCTGCTCCTCCACCGCGTTCTCGAACTCGAGCACGGCGGCCTCATGCTCAGCGCCCGTGTTGTCGTAGACGTAGGTGCGGGCGCTGCCCTCGTCGCCGTCGGCGATGACCGTCGTGGTGGCCGTCAGCTTGCCCGTGGCGTCGTCGTGGTCGACCGCGACCTCGACGGTGTACACCGTGTCGTCATAGACGATGCCGTCCAGGCGGTTCTGGGCGTCCGCACCCTCGGGGATGACCTCCTCCACCGTGTAGGTGAACGTCTTCCCGTCATGGTAGCTCGAGAAGGCCATGTCGTTGAAGACGGTCATGCCGGCCGTGGCCACGCCGTCGTCGCCCATCGGGGTATCGCCCTTGAGCGACACCACTTCCGAGCGCTGGCCGTCCGCGATGCCGATGAGCGCCGCGGCCTCATCGCTCGCGGCCGTCACCTTGAACGAAAACTGTCCGTCCTTAATGTCGGCGCCCCGCATGTGCTTGACAATGGTCAGGTCGCCCGCGGCGCTGTAGCTCAGCTCGTCCTCGTATTTCTTCTGGTTGGTCACACGGATCGTGACCTCGCCGGTGAAGAGGGCGTTGAGGCTCTGGTCCCCAAGCTTTTGCTTCTTGTCGTTGTTGCTGGTACCGGTGTCGTCGCCGTGGTCGTTCAGACACTGCTGGACGTTCAGGCGCGACCAGCCCGCCTGCGCGGTATACGAGGCATGGGCGGGGTCGGTCGCCACGTAATCGAGGCTGTTGTTCCCAGCGTTGTCGTAGTGGTAGTGGATCTCGGCTGCGCCGGCGATGTTCTGCCAATCGGCGTCAACGGGGTAGCTCTCCGTCGCCTGCGGCTGCGCCTTGACGTCGTGCAGGGTCGGGTCGACCTGGTCGTTGGCCGCGAAGCCGTTCATGCTGTAAACCAGCTCGCCGATGCCCGTCTCCACCGTCACGTTGTCGTCCGCCGTGCCGGCGTTCACGTGCACGCCGTCGTCGCCCACCTCGATGCGGATGGGCGGCGTCTGCTCGATGTAGCCCTCGGGCGTGGTCTCGACGAGGACGTAGGAGCCATCGGCGAGGATGTCGCCGTCGGTGGTCACCTACAGGCGGCCCTCAGCGTCCGTCGTCATGGTGTGCAGGGCGTTACCCGTAGGCTGGCCGGTGCCATCGTTCGCATAGAGCTTGAACTCGACGCCCTGCATGGGCTCCCCGCTCGTGGCATCCGTCTTCACGAGCGAGAGCTCGTTCTTGATGTTGGGGATGTTCAGCGTGACCGAGAAGATGCGCTGGAAGTCGTCGCCCTCCACGTTCGGGTCGATCTGGACGATGTTGCTCGCATCCGTGATTCCATCGAGGGACGTGGCACCCGAGCAGTAGTAGTACCGGACGGTGTACGCAGCCTGTGCCTCCGCCTCATCGACGCTCAGGTTCCGCTGCGTCTGGATCATGTGGGCGTAGGTCGTGATATCGCCGGGGAGGTTCTCGATGGTGACCTCGTAGCCGCCGCCGGTACCCAGGGCGAACACATAGCCATCCGCCTTCGCCGCCTCGAGCACGGCGTCCTTATCGCCTTCGTTCTCCGCAGCGACGTTCCAGCCGTCGAACGCGTTGCCGGTGACGGGATGCCATGCACCGTCCGCGCCCTTCTGCATGACCACGGCGAACATCACGCCGTCAGAAGCCTTATACGTCTGCTTGTCCATGCCGGTCACCTGCGCGCCGGCAATCGCCGTCACGTGGGGCTGCGAGTAGGCGCCCGTCTCCCACTGGTTGCTCACGAGCAGCACGCCCTCGCCCGAACCGTTGCTCTTGACGGTGGAGAAGCGCAGGTGGATCTTGCTGCCGCCCCGGTAGCCGTTCGGCACCTTGTCCTCGACGAGCACCCAGTAGGCGCTGCGCAGGCCGAGCTGCTCGAGCGCGATGGGAACGTCCTGGCCGGCGGCGTTCTGGTAGGTGAAGACCATCTCACCGTCTTGGGTCGTCGTGCCATGGACGGGGTTCGCGACGTCCGTGCTATAGGTATAGTTCGCATCCGCCGGGTACAGCGTGAACTCGATGTCCTCCAGACCGGTGCCTGCCTGGTCTACCTTGACGATGCCCGACTCGGGGATGCTCATGAGGTTGTAGCGGAGCGACATGTTGGAGTCGACGGCGCCACGCTCGAGGTAGAAGAAGTCGAGCGTGTGGTACGTGTCGTCCTTGAAGGTGCTATCGCCCTCGTTGAAGGCGTCGGTGCTCGCCCCGGCGCTCTCGAAGCACGCTTTGAGCGTCGTGCTACTGAGCTGGTTGTCGCCGGCGTCGAGCACGTTGTCGCCATTCACGTCCTCGTAGATGACGACATCGCCCGTGCTGAAATCGATCTGGATGGACGCGGCATCGTGCAGGCCGCCGAGGTCGCCCACGAGCACGCCGTCGATGTAGATCCACACGTCATCGTCACCCGAGAAGTTGTAGGTGACCTTGGTGGTACCGTCCTCTGAGGTGTGGCCGCCGTAGCGCTGCACGAACTGCGTGGACATGGACATACCGAAGAAGTGGTTCAGGTCGTTGCTCGTGGAGAGGATGCCGCTCGGCTCGAGTGCCCCATCGTTGACTGTGAACACCTCCGAGCCCGAATCGAACGGGAAGAACTGGCCGAATTCCTTGGATGCGCCGTTGGACTTCACGGCCGGCTCATCATACAGCGTGAAATCGTTCGTATCCGCGTTGTACTGGGCGAAGTTCTTCTTGGAGCTGTAGTAGTAATAGCCGTTGTCGTCGACCTGAAGCAGGTCGTTCACATCGCGATACACACGCTTGCCCGGCGTCCCGCTCGTATCGTCCGTGCCATCGAACAGGTAGGCAAGCGACTGGTTGCTCAAGGTATCCGTTCCCTGCGGATAGCCGTCATGCAAGGTGGATTCGACCAGGCCGCTCCTCGGGTTCGAGCCACCCGTCCACTTGTTCCAAGCACCGCCGTATCCGCCCATCTGGTTGCCGAACTTGAGCACATGACTCGCGTTGATGCCGGCTTCGGAGAGCTCCTGCTTGACCGCATCGCTCGTCCACTTCTGATTGTCCTTGGCCGAATCGCCCGTGAGCCAGTAGTCGAACAGGTTGATGGTGGTGCCGCGCGGCGAGACGCCCGGGACGGTGTACTCCGCGGTATCGCCCACCCACGTTCCATACGATGCCGCGTACGCAGCCGTCGCGCCGGCGATGACGAAGGCGACGCATGCGAGCGCGAAGAGCATGCCGCGCCCGAACAGGGCCCTCCCCCACATTCTGCTGCGTTTGATCATCGTTTCGGCCCTCCAAATCAACCACGTTCGCGACCGCTTGGGCGTGAAGCAAACAGACGATATGGTCGGAGCCGCTGTTACGCGCAAGCAGCCAAAAAGCACACTTCTCCGGCGATTATAGCGCCAAAGAGGTATCCCCCCCCCCCGCGAAATGGCAAAAAAGTACCCGCCTCCTACTAAAAATGTGCACGGGGTCGGTTCGGGAGCAGCTCTGAGCGCTATGGACGCCCGGCATGCAAAGAGCCCGACCCCGGCGAAAACCGGAATCGGGCTCCATGCAAAAGCTCCGAGACGACCAGGCGGCGTACCCGGGGGCAGGCCGCTACACGGGCCTTACCCCAGCAGCGCCTCGACGTCGAGGGCGATCATGAGCTCCTCGTTCGTCGGCACCACGAGCACGGTGACAGCGGAATCCGGCGTGGAGATGACGCGCGGATCGTCCGAGCGGATGGCGTTGAGCTCGGGGTCGATCTTCACGCCGAGCCAGGCGAGCTTGTCCGCCACGCCCTGGCGCAGCTCGACGGAGTTCTCGCCGATGCCCGCCGTGAACGCCATGGTGTCGACGCCGCCCATAGAGGCCGCCATCTCGGCAAAGAGCTGGCCGACGCGATAGCAGAACATCTCGATCGCCATGGCGCAGTGCTCGTTGCCCTCGGCGGCGCCGGCGCAGACGTCGCGCGAGTCGCTCGACACGCCCGAGACGGCGAGCAGGCCGGACTTCTTGTTCATCATGGTGTCGATCTCGTCGATGCTCATGCCGGCGACGCGGTTGAGGTAGAACACGGTCGCGGGGTCGACGGTGCCGCAGCGCGTGCCCATGATGAGGCCGTCGAGCGGGGTGAGGCCCATCGTCGTGTCCATGCACGCGCCGTCCTCGATGGCGCAGAGCGACGCGCCGGAGCCCAGATGGCAGCTCACGAGCTTGTGGGCGGCACCGCCCATGAACTCGTCAACGGTGCGCCAGATATAGCGGTGGCTCGTGCCGTGGGCGCCGTACTTGCGCACATGGTAGGTATCCACCACGTCGCGCGGGATGGCGTAGCGCCAGGCGCGCTCGGGCATGTTGTAGTGGAACGCCGTGTCCGGCACGATGACGTTGCCCAGCTCGGGGAACATCTCGCGGCAGATCTCGATGACGTCCGCCTCGGCGTAGTTGTGCAGGGGCGCGAGCGGCGCGACCTCGCGCACCCAGCCGAGCGTCTCGTCGGTCACCACGGCGGACTCGGGGAAGTACCAGCCGCCCTGGACGACGCGGTGGCCGATGCCCTCGGGCTTCTCGTCGACCGTCGCGAGGATGTCGAAGATGTGCTTGATGGCGGTGCGGTGGTCGGGCAGCTCGACCTCGAGCTTGTCCTTCTTGCCATACTCCTCGTGCCCGATGAACGAGCCCTCGATACCGATGCGCTCGGCGTTGCCCTTCGCGAACACCTCGCGCGTCTTGGTGTCGAGCAGCTGGTACTTAAGGCTCGAGCTACCGGCGTTGATGACCAGTACGTTCATGTAACCCCCTTGGTCGGCGGCCGCTGGCCGCGATGATCGTCACGGCGCGAAGCCGTGCTGCACATACGCTTTCATGATACTCGCATGCCGCCGGCGTCGCTAGGCAGAAGGCAGCACGATGGGCGGTATACCATTCTAGATGAGACCCTCACCGAGCGGCTTGCCGCCGAGCACGTGCATATGGAAGTGCATGACCGTCTGGCCGGCGTCCGCACCCTTGTTCGAGATGACGCGGAAGCCCGAGTCGAGCCCCTTGGCCTTCGCCACCTCGTCCACCGCATGGGCCATGGCCGCGAGCGTCTCGGCCGGCACGCCGTCCGTGATGTCCTGGTAGTGCTTCTTGGGGATCACGAGCGTGTGGACCGGCGCCTGGGGCGCGAGGTCGTCGAAGGCGATCACGAGGTCGTCCTCGTACACCACGGTCGAGGGGATCTCGTGCGCGGCGATCTTGCAGAAGATGCAGTCATCCATGTGGGGCTCCTTTCAGCCTGGCTGCTCTCGGGAACGCGAGCGACGGGTCGACCCCGCCGCCGCGATGGACGTTATAGCTTGAGCGCGTCGGAATCGTCCGCAGGCGCGGCGGGAACGAGCGTCTCCGTGCCGTCGATGTCCTTCATGAGGACGCTCACCTTCTGCTCGGCCGCCGCGAGCCGGCTGCGCAGGCTCTTGAGCAGCTCGACGCCGCGGGTATAGCCCTCGAGCGACTCCTCGAGCTCCAGGTCCCCCGACTCGAGCGAGCGGATGATGCGCTCGAGCTCCTGGGAAGCCTCCTTGTAACTCATCTCTTCGATGGGTTTCGTCTCTGCCATGCCTCTCACCTTTCCTCTTCGTCACCGCGAGCCGAAAGGCCGCGATCAGATACCGTATCCACCGTGCCGGAAACCTCGCCGTCGGCGAAGCGAACGCGGAGCGCATCGCCTGGCGCGAACGAATGCGCGCTCACCTGGACGCCCGCGTCGCCGTAGGCGATGGCGTAGCCGCGCGCGAGCACCTTGAGCGGCGAGAGCGCGTCGAGCTTCGCTGCCTGCGCGCCCAGGTCGCGGCGGCGCGCCTCCGAGATGCCCTCGCCCGCCGTGCGCAGGCGCGCATCCGAGAGCTCGAGCCCGTGCCCGAACGCCGCGAGCCGTGCCGTCGCGGCGCGAAACCGCCGCGGCATGCCCTCGAGCGCGCCCGCGAAGCGCTCCTGGGAGCGGTCGACGGCGCGCTCGAAGCGGTCCGCGGTCTGGGCGACCTCGGAGCGGCGGCGCTCCACGATATAGCCCGGGCTCCGCAGGCAGCCCCGGTTCCCCAGGCCGTCGAGCACGCGGCGCTCCTGGGAGAGGCGCGCGCCCATGGCGCCCTCGAGCCGCGCTACGAGCGCCCCCACCCCGCCCGAGGCGCCGCGCACGAGCGACGACGTGGCGGCGGCGAGCCGGCGCTCGCGCGCATGGAGCAGGTCGATGAGGTCCCCGATGGCGGGCGCGACCGACTCGGCGGCCGCCGTGGGCGTCGAGCAGCGGCGGTCGCTCACCATGTCGCAGATCGACTGGTCCGGCTCATGGCCGATGCCCGTCACCACCGGGACGGGGCAGGAGGCGACGGCGCGGGCGAGCGCCTCGTCGTTGAAGGTCATGAGGTCCTCGAACGACCCGCCGCCGCGGACGAGCAGGATGCAGTCGGGCGCGGGGTCGAGCGCGGCGGCGCGGGCGAGCCCCTCGATGAGCTCCGCCGGGGCGCCCTCGCCCTGCACCTTCGCCCCCACGCAGACGAGCTCCACGAGCGGGTTGCGCCGGCGCAGCGTGCGCTTCACATCGTCGATGACCGCACCGGAAAGCGAGGTCACCACCGCGACGCGCGTGCAGAACGCGGGGATAGGGCGCTTGCGCGCCTCGTCCATGAGCCCCTCGCGGCGGAGCTTCTCGGCAAGGGCGGCGACCTGCTGGCGCAGCAGCCCCTCGCCGGCGAGCGTGAAGCTGCGCGCGACGAAGCTCATGCGGCCCGTGGGCTTGTAGAGGTTGAAGCCGCCGGTGAACTGCACCTCCATGCCGTCGCGCAGATCGAAGGAGCGCTTCGCGTAGGTGCCGCGCCACACGATGCAGTCGACGGCCGCGGCGTCGTCCTTGATCTGGAAGTAGCAGTGGCCGCTGCGGGCGTTGGGACCGCGGAAGCCCGTCACCTCGCCGATCACCGTGAGCATCGGCAGGGCGTCGAGCGCGTTCGCCGCGAGCTCCACCGCCTGCGATACGGACAGCGCGTCCTCGCCTTTCGCGGGAGCCTGCGGCGCCGTCCCGGTCAGATTCCAAGCACTCATGCGATCATCTCTCTCACGCGTGTTCTTGCCGATTCGAGTGTAGCAAACGGCGCGGACAAAAGAGCGCAGCGGACAGCGGCCGGTCGCGAGATGCGCGGTCGCGGCCTAGAGAATCTCGATCCTCTTGTCCTTCACGGTGAGCCCCATGTTGCCGGAGAGCAGGTCGTCCAGGCGGGCGCCCAGAAGCTCGAAGCGCCAGCCCTCGCGCAGCGGGCTCCGCTCGGGATGCTCGACGTAGTCGGAGAGGTCGTCGCGGGAGGCGATCATGCCGGCCGCCACGCCGGAGCGCTCCGCCACGACCCGCACGAGCGCGTACATGAGGTCGACGACGCTCTCATGGTCGCCCGACGGGCGAGGTCGGGTGTGGAAGGCGGGCGGCAGCTGGGCGGTCGGGCACGTCATGCCGCGCTCGACGGCCATGAGGGCGGAGGTCACGTCCGCCTCGGAGAGCTGCTCGGTCCCGCGGATGCTCCTGAACCCCGCCTCGTCGCGGGGGGCGCGCTTCACGAGGGCGATGAGCACCTCGTCCGAGATGACCCATTTGCGCGGGATGTTCCGCCGCTCCGCGCGCGCCTCGCGCCAGGCGGCGAGCTCGCGGGCGATGCCGAGCTGCCGGCGCGTGCACGAGTTCACGCGCTTCACCTTCTTGTACACCTCGCGCTTGTCGACCACGTAGTGCTCGCGCGCCGCGAGCGGGGCGAGCTCGTCGAGGACCCACCCCAGGCGCCCCTCGGTGTTGAGCCGGCCCACCATGAGGTGGTAGGCCTGGATGAGGTAGCGCACGTCATCGAGGGCGTACTCGAGCTGCTTGGCCGTGAGCGGCCGGCGCGCCCAGTCCGTGAGCGACTCGCTCTTGGGCAGGGTGACGCCGCAGAAGGCGTGGACGAGCCCGTTGTACGAGATCTGCTGCCGCTCGCCGAGGAACGCCGCGGCCACCTGCGTGTCGAAGATGGGAGCGGGCAGGGTGCCGAGCGTCTGGAGCAGCACCTCCATGTCCTGCGAGCAGGCGTGGAAGACCTTGGTGACGGCCGGGTCGCCCAGAAGCGACGCGAGCGGCGCGAGGTCGTCCACGGCCAGCGGATCGATCGCGACGCACTCCTCGGGCGTGGCGACCTGCACGAGGCAGAGCCGCGGGTGATAGGTCTTCTCGCGCAGAAACTCGGTATCGACCGCGACCGCCTCGAACGCGCGGGCGCGCTCGCAGAATGACCGGAGGTCTTCGTCTGTGGAAATATACATGCTCGCTTCAGTCTCGCGTCCGGCGGCAAGGCGCCGCGGTAGGATAACGACATTGCATTATGGTAACTATACACGCCTTAGGCTGGAACGGGAACTAGGCTATGCGCTGTCTCATCATCCATAACCCCGCATCGGGACCGCATTCGGACGAGATCTTCACCTTCATCCATGCGCTCTCCACGGCGGGCGACGAGATCGTGCTGCGCTTCATAGGCCCCGAGCTCGAGCGCGAGGACGCCGTCGCCGACGCGCGCTCCTTCGACCGCATCGTGGTCTCCGGCGGCGACGGCACCGTCGCGAACGTCCTCGACCTTTTGCGCGACTGCGGCGTGCCCATCCTCGTCTTCCCCTCCGGCACCGCGAACCTCTACTTCCAGAACATCGGCAACGCGCCCGACGCCGCCGCGCTCGCGCACGCCTGCCGCGCCGGCGTGACCGCGAAGGTGGACATGGGCGAGCTCTTCTGGATGGACGAGGCCGGCGAGACCCGCCGGCACGGCTTCATCAACATCGCGGGCTCCGGCTTCGACGCGACCATCATGCAGAAGGCCGCGCCCGCGAAGAACGACCTCGGCGAGATCGCCTACCTGCTCTCCGCCCTCTCGACGCCCGAGCCGCAGGTGGCGCACTTCACCATCGAGCACGACGGCCAGGTGGACGAGATCGACGGCATCTCGTGCATGGTGGGCAACACCGCCTGCATCCAGAACGAGATCAACCTCTTCCCCGACTGCCGCATGGACGACGGCCTCCTCGACATCGCCGTGGTGAAGCCCACGACGCTCGTGGGGCTGCTGCCCACCGTGGCCGCCGCCGTCCTCGATCCGGTGGGCAAGGGCCTCGGCCGTCCGCAGTTCAAGACGTTCCAGGCCAAGCAGGCCAAGATCACCTGCAAGCCGTCGCTCGGCATGCAGTTCGACGGCGAGGTCATCCCGAACAACTCCGGCGTATTCGGCGCGCGCGTGCTGCCGAAATGCCTCGACATCATCGTCGACGAGTTCTCGAACCTGCACCGAGGCTGACGGGCGCAAGCGCGCCTCCCCCACAAGCAGAGATCCCCGCATCGGCGCTGCCGCCCGGCGCCGGTTCGCCCGCATCGAGCATGCAGCGAACCGGTGTGCGCGTGCGCGCTGGCTCCTGCCGCTACCTGCTGCTTGGCCGGTGCGCGCCCGGCATGTCGCCCCCGGTATGCTTAATTGCTCCTTAATTATCCAGTTTATTGTTTCACATCCGTTACTATACGGCTACATTTCATTCAACCTTGCATATTTCGTCAGAGAATTGCATACTCTATCAGAACCACATGCCGCCGAACGGATAGGACGCCCGGCGGCGTCATCGGAAGGGGCATCATCATGGAACTCACGCGCAGGCAATTCATCCCCACCGCGGTCGCGGGCATCGCGGGCATGGCCGGGCTCGCCGGCTGCTCGGGGAACACGGACGAGACCACGGTCGTCGAGGGCTCGGGCTCGGCCGAGACCGGCTCGGATGACCTCGGCCTCCTCGAGGCGGGCACCATCACGTTCGCGACGTCGCCCGATTACCCGCCGTTCGAGAACCTCGAGGACGGCGAGTACGTCGGCCTCGACATGGACCTCGGCCGCGCCATCGCCGACTACCTCGGCCTCGAGTGCGCCTACACCAACATCGACTTCGACGGCATCGTCCCCGCCATCGTCGCGGGCGGCCAGGCGGATGCGGGCCTCTCCGGCATCTCCATCACCCCCGACCGCGAGGAAGAGGTCAACTTCACCACGCCGTACTACGTCGACAACCAGGCGGTCGCCACGCTCTCCGACAACACGATCATCACCGAGGACAACGCGGCAGAAGAGCTCAACGACGCCGCGGTGACCATCGCGGTCCAGAGCGGCTCGACCGGCGCCGACTTCGCCGCCGAGAACTACCCGAACGCCGAGCAGCTGCCCTTCCCCAACTTCACGGACGCCTTCGCCGCCGTGAACTCGGGCCAGGCCGACGCCGTGTGCGGCAACGCCGCCGTGGTGAACCAGATGCTCGCCGGCGCCTACACCGACCTGCACGTCGTGCTCACCTCCGCGACGGGCGAGGAGTACGCCATCGCCGTGTCCAAGGATAACGAGCCGCTGCTCGACGCCCTGAACGAGGCCATCGAGGCCCTCCAGGACGATGGCACGCTCGATGAGCTCATCGAGAAAAACATGGGCTAGCGCTTGTAGCCAAGACCGCACGCGATATGCCGACGATGTCCGCGCCCCTGCCCGCCCGGTGGGGGCGCAGACGGTAGAAATCGAGGAAGGCACCGTGGAAACGTACACACCGACACCCAGCGCGCACCTAGACCGCGCCCTTACGCGCATCGCCGCCGTCCTGGCGGCGCTCGTCCTGGCGCTCGCGCTCGCCGCGCCCGCCGACGCCATGGAGGCCGTGCGCTGCACAGGTCGCCCCAACTCCGATAACGACCCCACCGTCATCATGGGCGCGACCCAGTCGCGCATCACCTTCGAGACCGCGATCGAGGAAGGCGAGGGCGTTTCCCGGCTCGTCCTGACCGTGCCCGAGGGCACGACGTTCGGGACGGACGACCTCTCCCTCACGCTCCTCACCGGCGATGACCTCCTGACGCGCACGAAGGTCGAGTACCGCATGAGCGTCGACGGGCAGGACATCGTCTTCGACTTCTCGCCCGCGATCACGCAGGCAGGACATCTCAGCATCATGATCGATGATGTGTACTTCCCGCAGAACGGCGGCGAGATGCAGGTCGCCGCGAGCTACACGGACGCGACCGGCGAGCATGAGCTTGACGACATCCCGCCCATCTCCGTGCAGGGCATCTCGACCGCCGAGTCGATCGCCCACTGGCTCGACGAGCAGCCGTGGGTCGAGGCGTGGAATTCCAACCGCTTCCTCCACCTCTTCTTCGACCCGACGCTCATCGTGACGAGCTTCCCCGTGGTGCTCAACGGCTTCTTCACCTCCATCGCCGTCGTCGCCATCTCGTTCCCGCTCGCCATCCCGCTCGCGCTGCTGCTCGCCACCATGCGCCTCTCGAAGTTCGTGCTGTGGCGCGGCATCGCTACCACCTACGTGAACTTCATGCGCGGTACGCCGCTCTTCCTGCAGATCTACGTCGCGTTCTTCGGGCTTCCGCTCGCCGGCCTGAGCCTGCCCAAGTTCCCGCTCGGCGTGATCGTGCTCATGCTGAACTCCGGCGCCTACATGTGCGAGATCTTCCGCGCGGGCATCCTCTCCATCGACAAGGGGCAGACGGAGGCGGCGCGCAGCCTCGGCATGGGGCGGCTGCAGACGATGATCTACATCGTCCTGCCGCAGATGTTCCGCAACGTGATCCCCAACCTCACCAACGAGTTCATCACGCTCTACAAGGATTCGTCGCTGCTCGCGGCCGTGGGCATCATGGAGCTCGTGATGTACGCGCGCACGATCGTGGCCTCGACCGGCTCGATCACGCCCTATATCGTGGCCGCGTTCTTCTACCTCATCATCACCCTGCCGCTTTCGAAGGTCACGCGTCATCTGGAAGAGCGGATGCGCACCCACAGCGGACGCAAGCGCGCGCGTGCCCGCAAGGCCGCCGTTAAGGAGGGTTAGCCATGGCAGAGACAGAGCAGCGCCAGCAGGCAGCGGCGGGCGCGGGGAGCGCCGCGGGCGAGGAGCCCATCCTCTCCATCCGGCACCTGAGCAAGCGCTTCGGCTCGCTCGAGGTGCTCAAGGACATCTCGTTCGACGTCCGCAAGGGCGAGGTCGTCGTGGTGCTCGGGCCGTCCGGCTCGGGCAAGTCGACGATGCTGAGGTGCCTGAACCGCCTGGAGGAGCCCACGAGCGGCGAGATCATCTTCGAGGGGGACGACATCTGCCAGAAGGGCGTCGACGTCAATGACGTGCGCAAGCGCATGGGCATGGTGTTCCAGCAGTTCAACCTCTTCCCGCACCTCGACGCCCTGCACAACGTCATGATCGCGCAGATGAAGGTCTTGAAGCGCGACCGTGCGGAGGCGGAGCGCATCGCGCACGCCGAGCTGGAGCGCGTGGGGCTCGCCGAGCGCGAGGACCACTACCCCGACGAGCTCTCGGGCGGCCAGCAGCAGCGCGTGGCCATCGCGCGAGCGCTCGCCATGGATCCGCACGTCATGCTCTTCGACGAGGGCACGAGCGCGCTCGACCCCGAGCTCGTCCGCGGCGTCCTCGACGTCATGCGCGAGCTCGCGCAGGGCGGCATGACGATGATCGTCGTGACGCACGAGATGAGCTTCGCGCGCGACGTCGCCGACCGCGTGGTGTTCATGGACGGCGGCGTGATCGAGGAGCAGGGCGCGCCCGAGCAGATCTTCGAGCACCCCCGCAGCGAGCGCACCCGCGCCTTCCTGGGCGAGATCGCGAACTAGGGCGCGCCTCACCCACCTCTGCCCGCCGGGCGCGGAAACATGCCGGCAATCTTCGCCGTTCGCGCGACATCCGCGTCCCGACTGTGCTATAGTGCCCCCAACGCGAGCGCACGAGCCCGCCCGACCGACTGAAAGGAGCCCCGCCATGTTGAACCGCACGAACGCTCTCAACAACTGGTGGTGGCGTGATGCGAATACGGTCGGTCGACGGTAGCCCTTGCGCCTGCATCCAGGTACCAGCAAAAGGCCTCCGGGAGACCGGGGGCCTTTTTCTGTGCGAACCCCTGGCTCACCATCTTCGACCGGCACGCATCACGCGCCTCCGTCCGCACGCCGCACGCAACCGCCGGGACGAGCCCCGGCACACGATATGAAAGGTTGATCACCATGAGCCAGAGCACCACCTCCCAGCCCCGCACCGTCGCCACCGTCGATCGCGGCACCCTCGACATCCGCAACCTCGTCCTGCTCGCCATCCTGCTCGCCGCCGGCTTCATCCTCAACATGACCGTGGGCAAGGCGCTCTCGAGCCTCACCATGGGCACCCTGAGCCCTGAATTCATCATCGCCGCCTTCTGCCTCGAGATCCTCGTCGTGCGGCCCAAGGCGCCCCAGGCCATCGTCATCGGCCTCATCGCCGGTGCCGTGATCCAGATCTCCGCCTCGGTCAAGGGCCCCGACCTCGTGGCCGAGCCCATCGCCGCGCTCGTGATGGCGCTCATCGTGAACGCCCTCATGCGCACCAAGGCCAAGGCCATCGTGCCCGCGCTCGGCACCTTCGTGACCACCTGCCTCTCCGGCCTCATCTACGCGGTCATCGTCATCTACGCGCTGCGCACCATGGATGCGACGCTCGTCGTCATGCTCCCCGTGGTGGCGGGCACGGGCGTGGCGAACGCCATCATCGTCGCGGCGCTCTACCTGCCCATCAAGAAGGCGCTCAAGATCGCCGACTAACCGAACCCTCGCCGACGGGGCTGCGCATGCAGCCCCGTTTTCTGTGATAATCCTTAAGAGGATGCATGCACATCTCCCGGCAACCGCCCCGTAAGGAAAAGGCACGATTCGCGCAATGGAAACGATCATCGATATAGACCACGTGTCGTTCTCGTATGCGGGCGAGGACGCCCGCGCGCTCGACGACATCACCCTCACCGTCCATCCGGGCGACATGCTCGGCATCATCGGCCCCTCGGGCGCCGGCAAGTCGACCCTCGCCGCCGCCATGTCCGGTGCCATCCCCCACCACTTCGGCGGGGAGTTCTACGGCGCGGTGCGCGTCGGCGGGCGCGACACCTGCGAGGCCACGCTCACCGACATCTCGCGCGTCGTGGGCAGCGTGCTCCAGGACATCGATGCGCAGATGGTCGCCTCCGTGGTCGAGGACGAGGTGCTCTTCGGCCTCGAGAACTTCGGCGTGCCGCACGACCAGATCGAGGGGCGCGTGAGCTCCATCCTCGAGACGGTGGGCATCGCGGACCTGCGCCACCGCGAGCTCGCCACGCTCTCGGGCGGGCAGAAGCAGAAGGTGGCCATCGCCGCCATCCTCGCCCTGCAGCCCCGCGTGCTCGTGCTCGACGAGCCCACCGCCGCCCTCGACCCCGCGAGCTCGCTCGTGGTCTACGACACGCTCCGCGCCATCAACCGGGAGCTCGGCATCACCATCGTGGTCATCGAGCAGAAGGTCGCCCTGCTCTCGCGCTACTGCGGGCGCATCGCCGTGATGGACGGCGGGCGCGTCGTGCTCGAGGGAACCCCGCACGAGGTGTTCGCGCACGCAGCTGAGCTGCGCGCCATCGGCGTGGACAGCCCGCGCGTCGCGCGCGTCTCGAACAGCCTGGCCGCAGCCGGCCTCACCGATGCGGCCGAGCCCTGCCTGCGCGTCGACGAGGCCGTCGCGCTCATCGAGCGCATCTGCGCGCGCCGCGGCGTCACCCTC
>NZ_CAPF01000009.1:0-43321 GCF_000321165.1 Enorma timonensis | reverse complement strand
ACAAACGAACCCGTCCCCAATGTCTCGGTGAGTCAATTGAACCCGTCCCCAATGGCTCATTTGCGACGGCGGCGGAGGGACTTGGGCGAGACGGTGATGCCGCCGGAGGTCTGGCGGATCCCCTGCCGTCCGGAGCCGCGGCGGCGCGCCGCGGAAGCGCCCTCTGAGGCGGCACGGCCAGCCGTCCCCTCGCCTCCCGGTGCCGTCCGCTTGCGCTCGCGGCCGCCGTGCACGAGGCGGTTCCAGCGCGCATGGATGCTCGCATGGTGCGCGGAGCGCAGACCCAGGAGCGGCGCGGCGAGGATCGTCGGGCCGAAGAAGGTGATGATGCGCCACACGAGGTAGCCCGCCGTCGCGGACGGGCCGAAGAAATGCCCCAGGAAGAGCGCGAACCCGCCCTCGGCGCCGCCCGTGCCGCCCGGCAGGGGCACAGCGCTCGAAAGCAGCTGGATGAAGGCACCGGCCGCGAGGCACGAGAGGAAGTCGACGTCGTGCTTGCCGAAGGCGAGCAGCACGAAATACGGCACCATATAGAAGAACGCGAGCTGCGCCATCGTCACGAGCATCGTGAGCCCCATGGACGAGAGGTGCGCCGCGGCGTGCTTGAAGTGATCGGAGAAGGAGTAGATCTCGCTGTTCACGTAGTCGCGCCAACCGCGCGTGCGCTCGCTCTCGCCGCTCACGCGCTCCACGAACCGGATGCCCCACATCGCCACGCGCACCACGAACCGCGGGCACAGGCACACGATGAAGAGCCCCGTGAGCAGCAGCACGTGCCCGCCGAAGCTGAACAGGCACAGCAGCGTCATATCGCCGTAGAGGCTCGTGAAGAACGGCAGGCGCACAGCGAGCAGGATCGCGCCCCACACCACGAGGCCGATCTGGAACACGATGTAGCGCGTGAACTGCGTGGCGCCCGCCTCGCCTACCGGCTGGCCGGCCTTCGTGAGGCGGTAGATCTGGGCAGGCGTGCCACCCACCATCATGGGCGTGAGGTTGCCGAAGAACACACCCGACGCCTCGACGGAGACGAGGTCGCGGATGCCCACGGGCGAATCCGGGTCGAGCCACACCGCGATGGCGTACGCGGCCACGCCGAAGATGAAGTACAGCACCATGCACAGGCAGGCGACGGCGATCCACGACATCTGAACCGACGACATCGCCTGGGCGAACTCGAGGATCTGGCCGGTCAACACCAGGTAGACGATATAGGCGACGAGCACCAGGCCGATAAAGATGGCGCCGCGGCGCGCTCCCTTGCGGTCGTCCCCGCCGGCGGGGGCGGCGTCGACGCGCTGCTTGGGCGCAGTATGCGAGGACTCAGACATGGATCTCCTAGGGTCTGGGGAATCTCCCTTGTCACCATTGTAGTGCATCGCCCCCGCGCACGCCGCCGCCCGCCCGGTCTGCATACGAGCACCAGAGACGGCCGAGATGGCCGCGAGCGGACACGGCGCGCCGTCTTTGGGTACCATGAAGTGCAGCGGCAGTAGCAAGGAGCATCCCATGACCAGCACGCCATCAGCGACCATACCCACCTTCACCGGCTCGTTCCGCGAGAACCTTGAGGCGCTCGTGGGCGTGCTCGAGCGCGGCGACAAGGATCCCGCGGGCAAGAAGATCGGCTTCGAGCTCGAGCGCATCCTCATCGACCGCACGGGTGCGACCGTCCCCTTCACGGGCGAGCGCGGCGTCGGCGCCCTCCTTAAGGAGCTCGCGCGCGACCGCTCCGAGGACGAGCGCGTGCTCATCGACGGGCACCTGCTCGGCCTCTCCTACCGCGTCGAGACCGCGACCGAGCCCGTCGAGGTGTCCGTCTCGCTCGAACCGGCTGCCCAGCTCGAGATCTCCGCCGGCCCCGCCCATTCGGTGCAGGCGCTCTACGAGGCCGTCTGCGCCTTCGACGCGGAGGTCGAGCACGCCTGCGCCGCCATCGGCCTCGACGCGCGCCTCGTCCCCGTCGGGTACAACCCGGTCGTCTCGAGCCCCCTCGACCTCGAGCTCATCCCCAAGGAGCGCTACCGCGACATGGACGCATACCTCTCGCGACGCGGCCGCTACGCGCGCGATATGATGCGCTGCACCGCGTCCACGCAGGTCTCGCTCGATTACGAGGACGAGGCGGACTGCGCGCGCATCTACCGCCTGGCGACGCTCCTGGGCCCCGTCTTCGCCTTCCTCTTCGACAACGCTCCGGTGTTCCGCGGCAAGCCCTCCGCCGGCATGGCGCGCTCGCGCATCTGGCACCACGTCGACGTCGACCGCTGCGGCATCGTCCCCGGCGCGCTCGAAGGGCTCTCGTTCGAGGACTACATCCTCTGGGTTTCCAACGTGAAGCCGATCCTCTTCACCGACGCGCACCACGTCACCGTGGCGACGGGCGACCGCTACAGCCGAGACATCATGTCGGAGCGGCCGCTCGCTGCCTCCGAGCTCATGCACCTGCTCTCCATGGTCTTCCCCAACGTGCGCCTCAAGGGCTTCGTGGAACTGCGCGAGATGGACTCGCTGCCGCCGCGCCTCGCCGCCGCGTGCACGAGCTTCACGGGCGCGCTCTTCTACGATAAGTGCCTCGAGGCGAAGCTCGCCGACCGCCTGGCCGCGCGCCTCCCCCACGGCTTCGAAGGCGTTGACGAGAACGACGCCGTCGTCGCCCGCCTGCATCTCGAGGAGCAGGGTTGGGACGCCAAGGTGTACGGCATGCCCATCGCGGAGCTCGTCGACGCGCTCGTGGCCATCGCGCACGAGAACGTCGCGCTCGGGGCGGGATGCACCGGCGTCGGCAGCGATGCCACAGTGCCCGTCCTGCAGACGACCGACACCGCGGCCGCCTTCGACCTCGAGGGCATCGAGCTCCTCGCTCAGATGTGGGGCGAGCGCCGCCTCCCGCGCGATAGCGCCCTCGAGCTCTAGGGGTCGCACCGAGGGCCGCACCGCCCCGGCGCCCTCCTGGCAGGCGCACGGGGCGCGCGGACATTTCGCGATAACGTAAAACCCCGGCTGGACGTCCAACCGGGGTTCAAATGCATGGTAGCCCGTACCAGATTCGAACTGGTGATCTCCGCCTTGAGAGGGTTATCCCACAGCGTCGACTGAGGACAACAGACCTATACAAAAGAGCGTCTGAGCAGGTCTTTTGCAGCGATGAACAGCGACTGACGGAACCTGACGAAAACGGAGTTCCGGTCGCTGTTGTGTCCCGGTTGTGTCCCATCTACGACCAAGCCACAGGCAAGTTCAGATTGAAGGAGATTGCCATGAATCACAGCGCAGCAGACATCGACGCCATGTGCGCTCTCGAGGACTACTCCCATTTTCGCGCAGAGCTCGTTGAGATCTCACCGGAAAGCTTCACGATGGAGGAGCTGAGGGAAATTCTCGATGACATGATCAGGAGCAAGGTTGCCCTGGAAAACAGCATGCGGGAGCACTTCGCAACGCTCGGAGAAGCTGAGCAGACCGAACTGCTCGACATGCTGGGAAGCAGCGGTTACAAGGACCGCAGCTGGTGGTACCGGATGCTCATGGATGGCCCGGTACACAGAGAGTTCCCCACGATCTAATCCGAGAGGGATATCAGAGCGGGCTCCGCGATCAAACAAGGTCGCGGAGCCCTGCAATGATGAGCGCAGAAATACGCCACTGAGGATATCAGCAAGCAACGGGCTTGGGGCTTTTCAACCCTTCTCGCACGCCTGCGGGCTATAGTCGGGGCCCTCCGGCGCTCGGAAAGCGTTGAAAAGCCGTGCACTGAGCACGCGGCACAAGCACCTCAGTCGATGGAGTGCGTCCCTCACTCCGCCCGAAAAACAACCTCGCCCCCGCACGTCACCAGCGAGGGCATTCGCTTGCGCGAGACCATGACGTAGTCGTAACGAGGGTCTTTGTTGGGACCCTCCTTGACCACCTCGAGCACCCTGAAGTCGAGCTCGTACCATTCCTCGTACTCGGGGGAATCCAGCTCCTCATCGTTGTCGACGTACTCGCTGTTCTCCCACACGCACCGATAGACGTCTCCCTCGGGGAACGTTATCTCGTATGTGCTTCCCCAGTCGTGGTCGCATAGATATCCCTCAATGTCTTTGACACGCTCCTCGAGCCTGTTCTGTCCGACCATGTCAGTCATCCCCTTTTCGGTCGTGCGGGAACAATGTGAGCACCGTTCTTCCCATAGTGAATGAAACCCATGGTCGTGGGAGACCGCTCCTTGCCGCGGCCGCCGATCCAGGTGCCGATCACCCTGCCGAAATCGACTCGCTCTTTATTATTACCCACCCATGTTCCAGCTCCGCCGAACTCACCGATGAGCTGTTGGGCGTCGGCAAGGCTTCCCTTGAAGATGCTTCTCCCGGCCTTGGGGTCGTAGTTGTTGTGTCCAGGGATGTGCTTGCCCTGGTTTCCCTCGTGCAGTCGGGTTGTGAAACCGTGAACGGTCCTGAACCCGTCATCCCGGCTGCCCGACGTCCCTCCACGCCCGCGCCCAATGCCGTACCCACTGCTACCGCTGCCCACACTTGCCTCCGTCCAGCGCGCCGCGCCCACAGCCCGGATACACCCACACGGGGATGCTGAGCGAGCGGGGGTAGTCCATCACGCCATAGAGGTCGCTGCCGTAGTAGACGATCGCCGTCGGACGCAGCTCGTCCACGGTGGTCCTCACGTCGCGCACAAAGCGGCGGCGCTCTGCCACATCCTTAACGAGTGCGCGCCCGCAGATGGCGATGACGCTCTCGCGCGGCAGGCCCTCTACGAGCCAGTCGCATTCCGGCTGGTGCCGCGCATTCGGGATGACCGTCAGTCCCTGTTCCTGCCACCATGCCCCGAGCGTCTGGTTGCGATAGCAGTTCCACATCTTGAGCGGACGCGGGAAATCGATGCACGTAGAGAAGTCCGGCATGATCACGCCCTCGAACTTCGAGAGCTTGGGGAGGTACTTGTGCGGGTCGTTCCACACGCGCTCGAAGCGGAAGTCATCCTCGTAGAAGTGCACGAAGCAGTCGAAGTCGCGCCATCGCTCGTGCATGGCAACCGAGAAGGGCACGAGCGCAGTGGGATGCGCCTCGACGGGCGCGAGCACGGGCATATCCCATGGCCGCGAGAAGTCCAGCCCCTCGAGCATCCATGCATGGAATACGTCTCGCTTGTGAGCCAACTTAAGGCATTCCGTGCTCGATACGTCGACATCATCGGGTTTACTGTCCACCTGTATCACCTCGTTCGTACGGGCTGAAGTAGTACAGGCAAACCCTAAGTGGGCGTCACAGGCGTTCCTCGGCCTGTTCACAGGTGGATTCACGGAAACTGACTCGCCTCATCATCAAACGCCCCGCACCATAGGGGCGTGTATTCTGGCTATCAGCACGAGGCTAACAGGAAGACTGTTCATAACTGAGGGATAATTAGCCGAAGATATCGGACGAAATAAGGAGCACCACATGGCAATGACCTTCTGTCCGGAGTGCCACGCTAAAATCTCTGACAAGGCGATGACCTGTCCATACTGCGGTTTCTCGTCGGACAAGGACGGGAATCTCATCCCAATCAGCTCGCTTCCACCTGTTAGCAAGGCAATCGAGGTGCTAGCTCCGGGTTCGGAAGTCTTTGATGACGGCACAAGCCTCATACCATATGGAACACGGGAGAAGCTGAGCGCCCTCTTCAAGAGCGCAGAGGAAGTTGCCAGACTTGCACCATCCGTCTATGACGCCATCCAACAGGCTCTGGCAAAGAGAGGCACCATTTGGGCCGCAGATTTCACTGCCGCAGCCGAGAAGATGATGGACAGTGGCGAACTCGTCCTTGGTGTTGAGAAAAAGACCGGTGCGCTTCTTCCCCAACTGCGCAGCGTTGAAACAGGGCAAACCTACGAACAGGCCCGCCTTCATGTCGAACAGCTGCCAGATAATCTCGCCTCATCAATCGCTACCGTCCAGCTTCAGCTCTCTATGGCACAGCTGCTATCCGAAATCAAGGACGTCGCATACGGAGTGGAAAGGCTCCACCTCGAAGAGAGGGCCGACAGAATCGGGAGAGCGAAGGCGGTGTGGTATCAGCTCCAGCAGGCTGCACACATACGCGACGCACGACTCAGAGAGCAGCGCATCTTGAGTGTTGCCGGATCTGCAACGGAGCAGCGGAGTGCCTTGCAGGACAACTTCGAGACCGAACTATCGCTGGCAATCGGCAAGGGTAAGGCAAAGGCTTTGGGCAGTGCGGCGAGAGAGGCAATCATCGATTTGTCGATAATCTCCCTGATGGCGAGAACAGAATATGCGGCGTACTCCCTCGTCGACGAACCGGATGCCGCGATGACGGCATTGAGTCAGTTCGGCGAGTTCATGAGCTCGAACAGGCTCGATGAGAAGGAAACCCTGATAAAGCTAAACAGCATCTCAGACAATAATCTGGATAATGCGACCACAGGCTTCTATCAGATTGCAAAGAACGTCAACCGTGCGCTGAATCAGAGCGCACAGGATGAGACAAAACGGCTTTCCCAAACAGAGGAGGAAGGATGACGAAACGCTGTGCATACCCCGGTTGCGGCAAGCCGCTGCCGGATAGCTTCAAGATGCCTCTATGCGACTACCACAGAGCCGTTATCAAAGAGACCGGCGGAAAAGTGGGCGCAACGATGGCAACCACCGGGACGGGTGTTGTCTTGTTTGTCAAGAACGGTGGAGTTGACTTCGTTAAAAAGCACGGGACCAAAATCGTGAAAGTTGTTGAAGCGATTGCAAAGAAGCGGTAGCGGACCGAACTCCCAACGTTTCCGTCCGGCCCTCCCAACGCATCGCACGTGAGGGTCGTACGTGTCTACTTCGCCGTGAGGTACCCGGCACCGCCCGCGCCGTCGATCCTCATGTACTGGTAGCCCGCGCGCGAGCTCGCGTAGGTCGTGCCCGCCCCGCCCACGAGCGACGCACACTGGTAGAACGTCTGGAAGCCAGAGACGCCGGAGGCCGGTAGCGCCCAATCGGCGTCGACCCAGATCGTCACGAGCGACCCGCACCCGCCGAAGGTGTACGTCAGGTCCTCGAGCGAGGAGGGGTCGAGCCCGGAGAGGTCGATCTCGGTGAGCCCATCGCAGCTGTTGAAGGTGTGCTGCATCTCGCGCACGCCGCGGAGGTTCCCCATGCCCGTGACCTCGGTGACACCCTGATGCCCGTAGAGCCAGTAGTTCGTGTTCACGTGGCTGTAGGTTGCCATGTCCGCAGTAACGGTCACCTTCTCCACGTCGTGCCGGTGGTCGTACCAGGGCTGGTAGCCCACCGAGTTGTACCGCGCGTTCGCACACAGGTGCCCCGACGACACGAGCCCCCGCCCGGCCTCGGGCTCCATCGCAGCCGTCAGCACGAGCTCGCCGTCATCGTAGAGGAAGCAGCGGAACCACTCGCGCTCGTCCTCGGACCCGTCCGTGTGGGTCAGCACGCCGGTCGTCTCGAAGTGCAGGTTCAGGTGGTCGTCCGTCTGCTCCGGGACGTAGCCCCTCTCCCCGACGAGGCGCCTGCATCCGCTGAACATGAGCGTCCCGCTCTCGACGTGCGCGTAGAAGTTGTCCGCGCGGATCGTCTCCAGTGACCCGCAGCTCACGAACATCTGGTTCATGTTGGTCACCGTGACGAGGTGGCCGAAGCCCGTGACCTCCACGAGGTGCTCGCACCCATGGAAGAGGTAGGCGGCACTCTCGAGGCCGCTCTCCTCCATGTCCTCGTCGATGACGGCGCGCGTGACGGAGAGCTTGTCGTCGCTCCAGGGCCTCGAGCCAGCGGACGAGTAGCCGGCAGGGTCCACCTCCCACGCCTCGAGGATGACGGCTCCCGGCACGTCGGATGAGCGCCCGTCGCGGTAGTTGAACTCGAGCGTGCCGTCCGCGAGCAGGAGCGCCCGGATCTTCACGCCCGCGTCCCACGAGAGCGCGAGGATCGCCGGCGCCATCTCCGCCGGTGTGTAGGTCTCCGCGAGCCCGTTCTGCGCGCGGATCGCGTCGGCGATGGCGTCGAAGACGGAGTCCGATACCACGCCCGTTCCGGACGTCGCGGGCGCCTGGTAGGGCGTCCCGGTCTTGGTTCCGTCGAGCGCGAGCACCGCCGCCGCCATCTCGGAGGGCAGGTAGGTCGCAGTCCCTCCGTTCTGTGTGCGGATCGCGTTGGCGATGTCGGTGAGCACGCCCTTCTGGATCGTTCCCACGGCCATCAGAACTCCACCTCGCTCAGGTCGTCCAGCGCCGCGATCTGCTGCGCCACGTACTCCTTGGTCGCGTAGGCCGAGAGGTCGGGCGTCGCCCCCGGTGCCCCGTCCTCGCCGTCCTGCCCGGGCGCGCCCTGCGGCCCCTGCTTGCCGGCCTCGCCCTTGAGGCCTGAGAAGGCGAAGGCGAACGTGCGCGCCCCGGGGGTGCCGCCGAGCGTCACGGTCACGGACGGCGTCCCCGTTGAGGCATCTACCGTGGCGGTCGCGCCCGTGATTTCGGCGTCAGCCCCGTCCTGGCCGTCGGCGCCGGGAGCGCCATCCTGCCCATCAGCCCCGGGGGCTCCGTCCTGCCCGTCGGCCCCGTCCTCGCCGCGCAGCCCCTCGAGCTGCTCGGCCGTGAAGTCATCGAACGTGAACGCGTCGCCCTTGGGGCCGCGCAGGTCGGCGGAGCTCGTTCCGCTCGCGCTCGTCACGGTGAGCACCGAACCCGCCCACGAGTGCGTGCAATCCACGCCGTCTGCGCCATCCGCTCCCGGTGTGCCATCGCTGCCGTCCGCTCCCGGTGGCCCCTGCACTCCCTGCGGGCCGCGGAGCGCCTCCAGCTGCGCGGGGGTGAAGTCTGTGTAGAGGAACGGATCTCCCTTGTCGCCCTTCTCGCCACGCAGCTCCTCGATCTCCTCCTCGGTGAGGTCATCGAGCGTCATCTTGTCACCCTTCGGCCCCTTGAGCGCCGCCAGCTGCTCTGAGGTGAAGTCAGCGTACGTAAAGGCATCGCCCTTCTCGCCGCGCTCGCCGGCATCGCCCTTGTCCCCTTTCGCGCCATGGAGGAGCGTGGCCGTGGTCGTGCCGCTGGCGTCGGTCACGGTCACCACCGCGCCCGCCTCGGTCTGCGCCACCGTGGCTGTCGGGCTCACTCCGTCGACGCCGTCCTTCCCGTCAGCACCAGGGGCGCCATCGGCACCGTCCTTGCCGTCGACGCCCGGAGCCCCGTCCTTCCCGTCGGCACCCGCAGGGCCAGGCATTCCATCCACCCCATCAAAGTCACCCCGCTGGGCAGCCGCCAGCAGCTCCTCCCTTGCCTGAGTAGCAGCAGCTGCAGCGGCATTCGCCGCGGCAACTGCACCCGAAGCCCCCGCAGCCGCCTCGACCGCCCACCCTGCCGTTGCCACCGCGCCCTCGGCCGTCGTAACCGCCTCCTGCGCCTTGGTGACAGCCTCGGCAATGAGCGCATCGGCGTTCTCGTACTTCTGGATAGCGTCAAGAAAGAGCGAGAACCCGTCCTCAGACTCAGTGCCGCCCACGAGCACCTTCTCCACGCGCACCTCGAACGCACGCGTCGAGATTGAGCTCCCTCCGGGAAGCGACACCATCACCTGGCAGTCGACCGAACCCTCGGCACACGCCATGGCGGCCGGATAGAACACGGAGAATGCACCAGTCTCCGTATCAACCTCTTCGAACGGCTCGCACCCTCGCTTGCGCGTCACGCGATGACGCCACAGCAGGTACACGCTCGCACCCGAAAGGTCGACCGCCTCACCGTCCCGCCGCACCGAAAGAGCGATGCCGCGCCCCTCCGCATCGGCAGGAGACGCCACCAAGGCGCCCGCGAAAACGTCATCGCAGGACTCCCAGACCAGCTCATGCAGGCCGAAACCATCAAGACCAGCCATCAGAACTCCACCCCCGAGAGGTCATCGAGCGCGGCTATCTGCTGCGCAACGTACTCCTTTGTTGCCAGCGCGGGCACCTCGCCGCCGGCAGCCACGCCCGCCGCCTGTTCGATGGCGGCCACGCTCGCGCCCACGGCGGCAGCGGTATCGCCCGCAGCACCCGCCACGTCCTCAACCGCCGCCACCCGAGCCTCGACGGAGCTGCGCTCCGCAAACGCCGTGCGCGGGACGGCGCCGATCGAGTAGCGCGCCTCCACCGCATCCCCGAAGAGCCGCACGCGCCGCACCACCCGCGCCCGAAGGCGCCACGCGGGATCGCGCGACGAGTCCACCACCGCAACCTCGTCACCCAATCCCACATCGACAGAACCCAAGAGCGCGGCGGCGTCCACCTCATAGCTCACCCGTGGAGCGCACGTCTCCGCGAGCGCCGCCTGCGTGCGGGCGAGAAGGACCTCAGGGTCCTCGACGTCCGCAAACGTCACATCTCCAAAGCGGTGCGCACGCCCGCCCGAGCCGTCCGGCAGGCCCCACAGCAGCCTCGCCTCATCGTCGCCGACCCAGTCGACGCCGCCATTCACCTCGCCGAACGTGAGCTTGCGCCGATATCCGCCCGTGAAGGCGCCCGTCTCGTCCACCACGGGCAACCCGGCACCGTAGCCGTAGAGCGCCGTGAAGACCTCGTCCTCTGCTACCGTGCGCGTGCAGCCCGTCATGTTCCGCCCGTACTCGAGCCGAGCCCCGCGCCATGCGCCCACCTCCGCCACTGCCCGCACGGTACGCGACGAAACGTGCCCACCGGAGACCGCAATCACAGGCTCAATCTCGCAACCCCACACCTCGCATACTCGCCTGAGCGCCGCGAGCCTGTTCACGTGATAGAGGTAGCAATCGTGGTCATCAAACCAGCCCAGTGTGGACGCCTGCCAGCGCGTCCCCTCAAGCACGACGCCCAAAGCACCGTAGAGCCCCAAGTCAGACACCCGCTCCTCCTCGACATAGCTGCCGAGAAGATCGCACAGGCTCGATTCCGCGTACACTTCGCACGCAGAACCCAGCACCTCGTCCGTGCGCACCACCACGTGCTCACGCCAGCGCCCGTCACCGGGGTCGCGCCACAGGATGCGGTCGTACTTCTCGGGCGTCTCCAGGCAGGAGAACGAGAGCACATCCTCGCCGCCAAGCTCCTCGCGATGCTCCACCGCGCCAGCCGGGTGCAGAATCCCGATGCGCCCGTCGGCACGGTCGAACCAGAAGAGCGTCGGGGTCGCGCCGCTCATCAGAGCCATCTTTCTGTGAAGTTCGCTGTGAAGTCCGCGCAACCCGTGAAGGAGAGCTCGTGCGAACCAGGCTCCAGCCAGAAGAAGTCGCTATCAAGCGTCACGTCGGCGTCGGCCGCCTCGCCGTCCACCCACGCGCGGCCTGCAGCGCAGTCGACAACTACCTCCTCGCCGCCAAGAAACGCCCGTTCCACTTCAACGCACGCGCCCGTCCCAACATCCTCGACAACCACGCCGCCGCCAGCCAACGCCTCCATCACGAACGTCGGCCACGTCCGATACGTGCCGCCAACGAGCAGCGAAAGCTCCGCGCTGCCAGCCGCAGCCGAAGCTTCCTGCTCCTGCCCCCAGGCCACGGGGTCAAACGCCGTAAACACCAGCTCGCAGGAGCCATCCTCGAAGAGACCGTCCCATGCCCCAGCGTCCGCGCACACGGCGTCGCGGTAGACAAGCCCCGGCTCACCGGGAAGCTCCAGGTCACTCCCGGCATCCGGGGCGAGCCACGACGCGGCCTCGTGGCGCACGGCAGAGAGCCCCTCCGCATCCTCGTCATCCGCAAGGTCGAGGAAGAGCCGTACGCGCAACGTCTTGGGCGGAATGCGCGCAGAGAGCAGGACCGCTCCGGCGCGGCCGGGCACCTCCGCAGCATCCACGACGATGCCATGAGCCGCGGTCAGCACCACCTCGGCGGTAGAGAAGGACGAGAAGTCGTGCCCTCCAAACTTGATGGACCGGGCCTTCAGAGCCGTCCCCTCGCGCGACCGTAGGACACCGCCCGACGCTGCTCGCGCGCCGAGAGCTCCTCGTCTTGGAACCGGTCGCTTGAGCGGCTCAGACGAACGTCGGCAAGAGGGTCGCGCCGATCGCGCCAAGCTCCCCGGCCACCGTCCGCCCCGCCTTTTGCTTCCTTCCTGACAGTCATATCTCCCTCGCAACCGTCAGCCTCGCCGTGAACGCCCATACGGAGCGTCCGCTCGAGTCGCGTTCCCTGAAGGTCGGCGCGTCCGTGTCGATGCCCAGGATGCGCACCCCGGAACCCGCCACGTTCCACTCGGAGCGCCCAGACGAGCGCACGGCAGCCTCGCACGCAAACGCAGCGTCGCGTGCTTCAGCGTCCTTCTCGCGCACGACCAGCATCTCGACCGAGGCGGTGCCGCGCTCCTCGCCGTCCTGTCGGCTCTCACGCGAGAAGCCCGCCCAGCGAACCACGACGGGCTGTTCGCTCAACAGTGCGCTTGGCGCGATACAGAACACGTCACCGACTCCCGCCGCGCGCAGCATCCCCGCCACGGCGTCAGTCACGGCCATCATCGCAGCTCCACCTCCCAGTGGTGTACGCGCCCGTTGAACCCCTCGAAGCGCGCCACCCTGGAGGCTACGTACGACCTCCCATCGACCTCCACGCGAGAGCCCGCAGGGATCTCGAACGCCCCCGCGCTCGTGACGGCATCCACGAAGAGCGTGCCCGCCCCTGCGTCCGCGCTGCGGTGCGCATCGGCAACCACCGACTGTGCCCGCTCGAACCTCACGCGCGAGATGGCGCGCGGCTCTCCAAAGCCCCCGTCAGCCGCCGGCTCGCGCACCAGGCACGAGTTCGGGAGCAATCTCACGGGTATCGGGCGCAGCCATGCCATCAGCGCGCCCCGCAGAACAGGAGCCCCGTACCAGAGAGCTCCTTCTCACAGGCGTAGGTCGCCTGCTCCTCGCCAGTGGTGCCGCGGTTGTCATAGTGCGTCACCGAGAAGGACCCGAGCTGGAATCCGCCCACCTGGCCCTCGCCAAACTCCGCGAACGCCTCGGCGGCTGCGCACACCGCGCGCCGGTACGCAAGCTTGTCCGCCTCACACGAAGGCACGCGACCGCCGCAGACCCATCGCACGTGACGCTCGGCGGCGGGAAGTGCGCCCGTGAACGCCTCCACGCCCATCCCACCGCCGTACGTGTCGCGATAGAAGCCAAAGTCAACCGACGTCACGCCCGCGCAGCCCACAACGAACCCTTACTCCAACGGGGCCACGGACGCGCGCACACCGTCAAGCTTGTTGTCGAGCAGCTCCACGATGCCGTACTTGCGGTACTTCATCATGTAGGAGTCGAGCGTCTCCAGCTCGTCGGGGCTGAACACGCGGCTCGCCACGTGCTTGTCGAACTTGACCACGGCGCTCTTCTCCACCACGAGGAAGTTGATCGGCGCGCCCGCGCCCACGAGCTCGTAGTACGTGGAGAGGCCGCTCTTCTGCGGGCTCGCCACCTTGGAGTAGGTGCCGGAGCTCTCGGTGTAGTAGGTCTTGCCGCTCACGACCTCGGTGTCGGAGGTGAGCTCGTAGGAGCCCTCGGCGGGAGCGTAGCCAAACTGGTCCTCGTCACCGGAGAGCAGGTCGATGTGCGAATAGAAGCGCACCTGCGGCACCTCGACGATGCGGGAGAACCGCTCGAGCACGCGGTTCGAGCGCGTCGGGTTCGCCAGGCTGAAGTCATCCAGCACGCCCTTGAGCGTCGGCGTGATGAAGAGGTAGCGCGAGCCCGTGGTCACCTGAGCCTCGTCCATGACGTTCGTCGCGGCGCGCAGGTCGGCTAGCACGTCCTCCGCCTCTGCGTCAGAATAGTCGTTCGTGGCGGTGGAGACGCCCTCGTGTCCCGCAATCTCGGCAAAGGTGAACGCGTCAGCCTCCGGCGCCACCTGCGTGCGCTGTAGCTCAGAACCGGCCTCGACGAAGCAGTCGAGCACACCAGCCTCCTCCACGTCCATGACGTCGGCTAGAAGGCGGATACCTCGGTCGTAGTTGAACGTCTTCGTCTCGAACTCGTAGGTGATGCTGCCGGTCTTGTAGCCCACGTTGCGCGTGTAGTCGCCGAGGCCCGAGACCTGGATCTTAGGCACCATGATCTCCTTGGCGTTGCGGCCGGCGCGCACCATGCGTCGCGGGCTGTTCAGGCACGCGGAGACCGCCGCGCGCTGATAGACCTCGTCGAGGATGGTCGTGTAGTTCTTGGTGGATGCGATGCTGTTGGCCATCCGCTACTCCTCGTCCGCGATGCCCGCGATCTCGCGCCACCGCTTCATCGTCTTGCCCTCGTCTGATGCGGCCCCCGCGTTGGGAAGGCCGGTCTTGCCGCCCTGCTTGAGAGCCGGACCCTCGAACAGCCACGGCTCCGCTTCCTTGAGCTTGGAGATGTCACCGCCGTGCTCGTCGAGAAGGACGCGGGCAGCTTTCACGCTCCTCGCGCCGGCCATCGTGAGCTCGAACTCCACGCGCTGATCCGCGCCCTGGCGCCGCAGCTCGTCCATTTCCGCACGCAACGCCTCCGCCGCCTCGGCAGACTTTGCCGCCTCCGCGATCGCTCCCTCGAGCTCTTCGATCTTGGCGTCGCGCTCGGCGAGAAGCGCCCCGTAGTCCGCACCCGCGTCGTGCGCGCCCGCGTCTCCGCCTGTCAGCGGCTCCTGCGCCGCCTGCGACTCCGGCTCATGCGCCGTCGTGCATTCCGCACGCTCTTGCCCCTGCGAGCCAACCTCATCACCAGCCATGCCGGCCTGCCTTTCTGTGACATGCCGACACAATGAAGTCGGCAACAGTGAGACAGCGTCAGGGTAAGTTGTTGTCACAGACTGGTGCCTCCACAGCTCTTGCTATAGGCGAAACGAGTAACGCACAGTCCGCACAGCCCGAGCGTATTTGTTAGCCGAATTCAGCAAGCAATGTCCGCGCTCAGGTGAGAGTTGCCTTATAATTTCTCCTTACCAGAAAGGAAGGAGGCTCAAATGGAAATGGTCGATGTCATGTTGAGCATTGTGGCTTCCGTACTTTCGATTGTCGCAACCGTTATCGCCTTCAAAAACAAAAAGGATATTGATAAGCTCCGGGATCTCTATGAAGGCAACAAGATGAACGCTACTGGCAATGAAAACATTCAAGTTGTGGGTACCGGCAATCAGGTGAATACCCATGACAAGTAATCGCCAGATTGCCCGGGGCAATGATAACATCCAGATTCTTGGAGATAATAATCTTGTCAATCCAACCGTGCTATTGCAACGGCGCACGTTGACGCACAGCTTCATCCATGATTTGCTCGACATTGTCTACTCTTTGCCCTCCTCCAAGGATGACTCCTACTCGCTGCAAAATCCAGCACAGATTCATGAGAAGCTGCGCTTCAACAATGCATATCGATACATGGCCATCATTGATAACCATGTCGATGATTATGTCCGCGTGGACGAGGTGATGAAGGATTATCCGAACAGCGAAGATATTGTCAAAAAGCTTCGCGATATGTTCATTGTCGTTGCAGACTTTGATGACGAGGGCATCCCTTGCGTGGGTGATGGCGATGCTCAGCTAGATCGCATCAAGGACAATCTTTACGACACGATTGTCAACGATGCGAAATTCGATGCTGTCAACCATCCCGCCGAAAAAATCGAGCAGTTTTGCATCGCCCTCATCGCTTACGGCGTATCGAAGTGCAAGATTCTAGAAACGCCGGTGTGACATGTTGCTTCTAGACAGAAATAACGAACCAACCAGTACGGTTTACTATCTTGCTGCGTCGACATACGACTACGTTGGAAAGCATGATGGCATCGATGCATCGAATCTGTATCAAGGTGTCATGCTTGATGTCGTGGGAAAGAATGTGAGCTACGACTTTTTCCTGATGGCTCTGGATTTTCTATACCTGCTAGATTGTATCGCCGTTGATAAGAAAGGGGGCCTGCATGTTCATCAAGTCATTGCGAATCCGCAACACCGCAACGAATATAGTCATGCGTGAGGTCTCCTTCCACAAGGGGGCTAATTTCGTAGTAGATACAGAGGACTCAAAACGCCATAACAAGGTCGGCAAGACTACGTTCTTGAAGCTTATCGATGTTCTGATGGGCGCACAAAACAGGAGTCACATCTACACAGATCAAGAGACCAACACCGAAGCGATTGAGCTGCGCGACACCATCAACAAAAAACGCATCGCCGCTGAGATGACCCTTTCGGAGAATCTTGACGCTCCATACGGCAAAACGGTCGAGCTCAAAGTTGAGCTGTTTCCAAGGGGTCGCTACTTCATCGACGGAGAAAGGATGTCCCAAACAAATTACAGATCGAAGCTTAATGAACTGCTATTCGGAATCGCAAACAACGTTCCGACGTTTCGCCAGCTCATCAACTCTTTCGTTCGAGTTTCGGTTGGCGGCGATGATAATGCTTTTCTCCGTACCCTGACAAGGGCGAGCATCGCGACGTATCGGAGTGTATACAATTTCTTGTTCGATATCTCCGATCCCGAGCTTGACAGCAAATTGAGCCAACTCAATGCTCAACTCAACCGAACAAGGGAATCGTTGCGTCAATACATGCGTGTCAACGGCGTTGAAGATGTTGAGCAACAGCGTCAGATACTTGTTGCTCTGGAGGGGGAATACGCTCAAGCAAAAGCGCAAGCAGATGACATCTTCGATGCCGATGAGTACAAAAGCAACAGGGACGCAATTGCCTCAGTCCGGGCGGAGTATGCAAGCTTGGTCGATCAGCTTAGCGAGCTAGACTATAGAATCGGACGCAACCGAGAGGCCCTTAACAACGCAAGAGCAGAAAAGCAACGTCGAGCAGACCTCGAGCTCTCAAGGAGATTCTTCGATGAGGTCTGCACTATGCTGCCTAATCTCAATAAGACCTTTGAGGACATGGTCAGTTTTAACGATAAGCTATGTGATAACAAGATTTCGTACTTTGAGGATATCGAGAGAGATTTGCTTGATGAAAGGACCTCTCTTGAGAATGAGCAGAAGGCGCTCCTTGCAAGCAATAGTCAGTTTTTATCGCTTGTGGCAAAAGACCGTATTGACGAGTACGAGCGACTGTCCGCAAACCTTATGCAGCTAAGACAAGACATTGGCAGGTGCCAGGAAACGGTCGATACGCTTGATCGCTATGACCATGAGCTGGCATCTATTCAGGAGAATATTGCCAGCTATTCAACCGGCGGCTCCGCCCGCAAAGGCAAGGGTGGCGAATATCAAGAGATGATGAGTTCCTTCAATGGATACTTTACTCATCTTGCTCAACAGATAAATGGTGAGAAGCCGATTCTTGTCTACTATCCTGACACCGATAAGTTTCCGGTCTCAATCACGGCAATATCTGGGTCCAGCACGGGTACGCGAAAGTCGCTCATAGCAGCGTTTGACCTAGCTTACCAACAATTTGCCATAGCCAATCGCATCCACACCCCCCGCTTTATCGTGCACGACGTTGTCGAAAACGTTGAAGGCGAAGATCTGCGCACTATAGTGAACGCAGCGAACGGCATTGACGCACAGTACATAGTGGCCGTGCTGAAAGAGAAGTTGGATTCCTCGAATATCCCAGAGGATGAGCAGTCGGCTTTACAGATTCTCCAATTGTCGGAGGATGACAAACTGTTTGAGGGTAAGACCGTCGACGAAGCCGAATCTTCTGACCGGATGATTGAGCAGCTTGCATCAATACCCTGATTAATCCATTCCGCCGGGAATCTTACAGAAGGTGGTTTCATGCAACCCCACCGCGTAGCTATAGCCGACCTCGAAGACCGTCCCGAGTGCGTCCACGCCGCCTACCTCGACCCCGCCGAGGAGTGGAACGGATGGGCGTGCCCCTACTTCGAGCGCGCCGAGGTCGAGCGCATGGCTGCGTGGCTGCCCGAGTTCGACGATTCGCTCGTCTACGACGAGGAGTCAGACGCCTTCAGCACCACCTACGATCCCGACCTCACCGAGACCTTCCCCGGCACAGACATCGACGGACGGCACCTGTACCCCATAGGAGCCGGCTCATGGACGTGGGTCATAGTTGACGAGAGCGGCGAGGAAACCACCGCAGACGCATCGGCAGACGCGGTCACCAAAGCCGACGAGCACGCCCTCGCCTAGCCAACCACCTCAGCAAGGCGCGCGGCGTCCAACTCCCGTCCGCCCACATAGGCGTCGAACACCGCCTCTGCCGGCAGCGCGTACAGCTCCACCTCGTTCGAGAACGGCGGCTCCTCGGCAGCGATCACGCCGGGAAAGCGCACGCGCCCCAGATGCTCAACGGCGTCACCGCACGACGGCACGAGAAACGCGTTCACCACCCTGGAGAACCCGTGCGCGAGCACAAAGTCGCGGTACGCGGCCTGATACAGGAACTGCTTGGTCACCGACTCCACGCCCGGCACGCCGCCAACACGCTCGCCCAGCAGCGGCGTGTAGTACTTGGCGTCGAGGATGGCGAACGTCCCGCCCCCGGCGGCGGCGCGCCCGCCGGCACCTCGCACCGTCACGATGTCCGGGATCAGCGTCGCAACCTCGCCGCACGCCCGCTCCTCGCCGGCGCCTAATGCAGCCCACTCCGGTCTCGGGATGACATCGATAAGCCGCTTTTCCGCCATCCCCGCGAACGGCGGAGCCAGCTCAATCCCCAGCTCCCCCAGTCGAACGGCCAGCACGTCACCGAACGCGACCTTGCACGCCGTCTCCCACACGTGATGGAAGCTTGACGTCCCCAGGCACAGAGGCGCGTCCGACGTCGCAGACATGCCCTCGTCGCGCACATAGCGCACGAGGAGGTCGATTACGTCCTGCTTCCACGTGACGAACTGCACCGCCCGCTCGCGCTCCAGCCGGTACGCCACGAAGTCGGCGTCCCCAAAGTCCGCCACGGAGGAATCGCTCAGCCACACCTCGTCGAGCGCCAGCAGCTGAGCCAGCCCGCTCTCCTGCATGAAGCGCGAGCACTCCGTAAGCACCGCGCGGTGCAGTCGCGTTACGAAGTCAGAGGCGTCGGCGTCAGTCTCCACGGTCTTGTAGTCAAAGTAGATGGGACGCCCATCCCGCACGAAGGGAAGGTTCGCCGCGATGGTGCGCTCCCAGCTGATGTTGCCCGACCCGTTGTCCGCAATGGTGCGCACGTAGTTAGAGTAGACGCCATACTCGTCATACATCTCGAGCAGCGAGAGCATGAGCGCCAGGCGGTCGTTCGCCCCCATGCCCTCCTCAGTCGCGGCGGCAATGCTGGCGTAGCTTCCACCGCTCTTGCGAAGCACCCTGAACACCTGACTCATAGCTGCGCACGTGGCGTCATCGGGGCGCTTCGGGTCAATCTCGGGCAGATACTTCGGGTACACGACAATGCAGACGCTCTCCACTAGGGCAAGGCCCACGTAGACGAACTGATAGGTCCCGCGCGGCGCGCTCTCTCCAAGCGGATCGTACTCTTTCGGCTCGTCACCCGTCCTCAACCGAAGCACGCCGTGCGCGCACAGAAGGGCGATGTAGCGGTCAGCGTCATCCAGCCCGATGCCGAGCGTCCGCGCGAGACTCACTGGCGAGTGGAACGAACGCTCGCGAATGTAGACCGTACGCATGGCGCTACTCCGCACCGTCGGCAACCGGCTCCTCCGCAGCGCCCGCAACCTCGCCAGACTCAAGCAACTCAGTATCGCTCACATTGGCCGGCGAGAAGGACGGCAACTCGCGCATACCCCTGAACGCAAGCTCTCCAAAACTCTCGAAGTCCTCGCAAACATCCGAGTACGTCGCACGGCCTTCGTGAGAGAACACCTTCGAAGCCTTGGTTTTGGCGGCATCCTCGAAGAGGTAGAGCAGCACCTTGTCCTTGAAAACCTGAGTGAAGCCGTCGGGATCAGCGAGCCTCGCGGGCGAGATGAAGAACGGCCCGAGCAGCTTGTCCTCGTTCACGCCCGCATTGAGCAGCACCTGGTTGATGCCACGCCTCAAAGCGTCCCAGCTCACCATGCGCGCGGGCGTCCCGACCGGCACGGCGTAGCCGGCGATCTTGTCCGAGCCCTTGTCTATGCCCATGTAGCGGAAGTCCCAGCGACGCTTGAAAGCGGTGTCCATCGGGAAGACGCCCTGATCCGCGCTGTTCATGGTTGCCCAGATGAACATGTTGGGCGGCAGCGACAGCCGCTCCGCCTCGTCCCTGAGACGCAGCTGTTCGGAGAGTAACCGCTCCGGGTCTTGGATATACGCAGTCGTGGCGTACTCCGGTAGGAACACGCGCAGGTACTCGCGCATCTCGCGCGGCGCAGCAATCTCGTACTCGCTGCGACCGTCGGAGTCGCGGTCAAGCAGCTGGAACACGTCACCGAACGCGGCCGCCGGGTTCGCGCGATTGATCTCCTCAACGACAAGCAAGTAGTTCGTGCCGGGGTTCTGCACCGCAGCGATGTATGTCTCCAGGAACGGCCCCGGAACGAAACCGTAGCTGATCTCGCTCTGGGTGCTCTCGGTTCCATCTTCATCGGTCACCGTGCGCATCGTCGTGACCGGCTTGTAGCAGCCCACGAACTGAGCGTAGGTGTAGTCGGGGTGGAAGGTGACGCGCCTGACGTTCCTCTTGTCGAAATACTTCTCCGCCTGCCGTGCGAGCCGGTACGACTTGCCCGTGCCAGGAGCCCCGAAGAAGATGAGGTTGCGGGGCTCGGGGACGCTTGACGGGGCGGAAACGACAGAATGATCGAGAAAAGTCGGGCGTCCAACAATATCCATCACAGCAGGCAGCGGGTCGCCGATGCCCGAATAGGTCGTAGGGCACTCGTGAGCAATCAGGCTCATGAGCTCAGCGGTTCTCTTGTAGCAATCTTCGCAATCAAACGGTACGACGCCGAGAAGGACAGCGCCAAAGTGTCGCAGGACGTCGGCCGCAGCCTTCGGAAGAGCGCTGCAGTGATCTGCTGCATAGAGGATGTCATTCACCCGTCGCTCGAAATCGAGCGTGAAGAACATGGCTTCTCCGGTTGGCTTACCGTCTTCCGTCGCGTACTTACCCTGCTTAGAGAGGCCGCCACTGAACACATAGTCCTTGGGAATGAAGCAAGCCGAACCGTCATCTTCGAGCTCGCAATCGAGCCACATAGATCTCAGCCAGTAATTTCCCCTCGTAAGCGGCGAGAGTTCAAGAGAGTCCGCCATGTTGATGGTCGTTGTCTCGGGAAGCATCATGACAGCCGGCAACAGCAGGCTCGGTCTGACCTTCCCCCCAAGACTTAGCTTCATCTGCTGGCTTCCGGCTCCGCGAGGAGAAACGGGGTAGCGATACGACTCCTGCGTCCCCAAGTCAACTTTGCACACGCTGCCGTCAGCCCTATGGAAGCGAAGCGCAAAAGTGGCAGTCAGGCCACCGAGCGTCGAGGCTGAGGCTCTTCCGCCATCTTTCCCGGCAAACGCCCCGCCAAGGAATGCCTGGCCTCCGCCGCTGTTCGCGTTGTAGTCAAGATGGAAGTCGCACTCCTCGCCCTGATAGGTCCGGTAATCCTCGGTCTGCTTGAAGTACGACAAGGCACTCACCTCTTACTGCTCAACGCCGTTCTCATATTTTAAGACACGTTCGGCAACGTATTTCGCCAATGCTGGAGGAACGGCATTCCCGATGGCAAGCTCGACGCTCGTCTTTGCGCCCTCAAGCTTGAACTCCTCGGGAAAGGACTGCAGGTAACTGCGCTCCTTCGTCGTGAGAGCACGAACGCCGTCTTCAATTGCCGCTGCATCGGCATGATGTCGCTTGTAGTTCTCCGGTATCGGCCTGTTAATTCCACGTATCGTCGCGGAGGGCTCGTCAACGGAGAAGACGGCACGCCGGTTGTAGCTGCGCGGGTGCATGTAATAGTACTGCGTGCCGAGCTTGTCACCCAGATAATCCCGCACGGTCATCTGCTTTTCCGCCATGCCCTCAACGAACGACTCGTCGAAGAACCCATCCTCGGCGCCGAGCCTGCCGACCAGAATGAAGCGCTTTCTTGCCTGGGGCACCCCACAGCGGCTCGCATCGAGCACGCGAGAGCTCAATCCATATCCGGCATCCTTGAGCATCGCCTTCATTCGCGGCAGCGTGCCGAACCTCTCGATGTTGTAGACGTTCTCGAACACGACCCATTCAGGCAATACGCCCGCGACAATCTCGGCGAACCGGATGGTAAGGTTCGCCCGCGCCCCCTCAGTGCGCTTGCCCGCAATCGAGTAGTCCTGACAGGGAGGCCCTCCCATGATCAAGTCGGGCCTCAGTTCCTTGATGGTTTCAACGGAATCCTCGTCACAGAGATCCTTCTCATAGATGGGATGCGTGAAGTTCGCGCGGTAAATCTCCACTGCAGGCTTCCAGTTGTCGAACGCGGCGACAACCTTAAATCCAGCCTGCTCGAAACCAAGAGACATGCCGCCGCAACCAGAGAAGATGTCGACGGCTCTCATTCGTTACCACCATTCTTGTTGGAGATGTAGCCCATCAGAGCTCTTGCGACGTAATTGGCCAGGTTAACCGGAACGGCATTGCCAATCATCGTGTTCACGTCTGACTTACTCCCGAAGAACTCGAACTCCTCGGGGAAGGTCTGAATGTAGCTGCGCTCCTTCGGAGTCAATATGCGCGTCTCGCTCACGGGAGCGGAGTCATTGGGGTTGCCCTTATACCCCGGCGGTATAGGACGGTCGACCGCGCGGATGGTCATAGACGGTTCGTCGATGCTGAACACGCCTCTCCGGCTGTAATTCGTCGGCACGCGAAAGTAGTGATCGATCCCAAGCGAGTCGCCGAGATAGTCTCTGATCGTGAGAGGCTTTTCGCTCAGCCCCTTGTCGAGCACATCATCAAGAAAGTTATCCTCTTCACCGATGCCCCCGATAACGAACATGCGCTTACGGATTTGCGGCACCCCACAATATGCGGCATTAAGCACCTTGCAGGTAAGACCATACCCCGCCTCTCGAAAGGTATCGCAAGCACGCTTGAACGAGCGCGTGTTTCTTATGGTCGCGACATTCTCCATCACGAACCACTGCGGCCTTACTCGGGAAACGATCTTCGCGAAAGCAACCGAGAGAATGGCTCGACCGCCGTTCTCGTCCTGATGCCCAGCCGTCGAGAAATCCTGACAAGGCGGCCCGCCGAAAACGACTGTAGGGGCAAACTCTCGGACGAGAGGGACGGAAGCATCAACATCGGAGAGATCATGCTTAAAGATGGGATGATCGAAGTTCTTTCGATACACCTCGACGGCGGGCGTCCAGTTGTCGAACGCAGCCAACACGTTGAACCCAGCGTTCTCGAAGCCGAGGGACATGCCGCCGCAGCCTGAGAAGAGGTCCACAGCAGTGATACTTTTGCTCTGTACCCGATTCGCAGACAACGCGTTGACCTGCCCTTTCTTCCCGATGCTGTTGCACCGTCCGTTATGACGCCTTTCCTTGCAAGCAGAAGATTTTACCATGCACCACACCTGGTCCGCGGCTCGTCAATCCACCAACTCGCAATCTCCCGCATCAACCTGGGCCATCAAACAATGGATTAAGCATCAACTAAGCAATCGAGACGAACGAGAAGAACGTGCGCTTGAAGCGTCAACGGATGCCCAGCCAACAACAATGCGACCACAGCCAGCACACTGCCGCCATCACAACAACCCCGCATGTCTACCGCTGGATATTCCCGCCGCCAGTCCTGGCCGCCTGCCCGGCCGCGCGCTGCGTTGACGAGGATTGCCCGCAGCCCGGCCGCCCGCGCTCCGGGTGCGCTACCGGGCCGTTCGCGCCACGCGCCAGCCATGGCGCATGCAAGTCAACCGGGACGCCCTTGGGCGCATACCGCACGCGTCTTCACCGCGGCTCCGGCAGCCCGCTACGCGGTCTGCCTCCGCATGTTCGGGTTCAGCCACGCACGGTATGCGCCCAAGGCCTAATGCAGGGGGAACTGGCGCCATGTCAGCCGCGCGTCGCGCCCGTCCAGCGGCGCGCACCCTGCGCACGGGCGGCCGGGCTGCTGCCGCAAGCGGGCTGTCCGCACGCAACCGGTCAGCCGTCCAGGGCGGGCGGCATACCCGCTCGCGCATCAGCCGGTGCGCATGCGCCACGGTGCCGAGAGCTACCCGCATACCCGTCATCCGCGCGGGGCGCGGATCGGCTTCGCGACAACCTGCAAGCGTCCCTGGGAGGCCCGTAGCGGCCCCGTTTCTCCTCAGCCGAACTCCGGCCCTCAGGCGGCGACCAAGCCGCACGCAGCCTCGTGTGAGCCCGCACAGCGCCATCCCAGGCTTGCGACGCGTCCGAAAGCCCTATGCTCCCCGAACGGCACCGGCAACGCCCGCTTCGAGCGCGCTGGAGACGTTCCCGCGCGCGCCATCGGCATCAGCGTCTACCGCGAGCCGCCTCGCGGTTGGCTCGTCCTCCCCGTACCACTTGGCGCGGTACTCCCACGCGTTCATGAGGCCCGAGGCCACCTCCGCCATGTCCTGGCGCTTCTCGGCGCTCGTGTCCGTGATGATGCTGTCGTCGAACGTGACGCGCACCTCACCCTCGCCCGGGAGCTCGACCCCGAGCGAGCGCGAAGCCGCCATGACGGCCCTGCATATCCCAGCGATAGCGCCCTCCAGCGCATGCTCGTGCCTGCGGATGTTGCGCATCAGCGCCGAGTTGTCCGCCGAGACCTCCGTCGCGGTCTTCACGTACCCCGCTCCGTCGAAGTCGAAGTACCCCAGGCCGAAGCCCGTCAGGTCGCCGAGCATCTGCAGCGCGCACCTGAAAGCCCTCACCTGAGCGTCGGTCCTCAGCGCCGGCGCAAACTCCTGAATCGTGTCCTCCGTGCTCATCACCTTCCGGAACACGGTGCAGTCCTGCCGCCCAAACGGTATCGAGACCTTGCGCCCCCTGCCGTCGGTCTCCTGGTCGAACATCACGTCACTCAGGAACACCCGCATCTTGCCGTTGTCGATCTCCGAGATCATCGCGTCGAAGGCGAGGTCCACCGCCTGGATAGCGTCCACCGCGTCCGCGAACACGCTCTGCCCGTACGGGCTCATGTCCACGCGCGTATTGTCCACGGCCGGCTTCACGATGGCGAAGGTGGGATAGGGAGAGCCCGTCTCGTACACGGGGCACACGCCCGCAGGCGCGACCTCGTTGCCGTGCTCGTCAAAGCACACCGTGACGATCCGATAACCGCCCCTCCCCACGCTCTCATTAGGCGAGAAGGACAAAGAGGCCGAGAAGTCCGCCCCAGCACCCTTGAGGTGCATCTGCAGCTGGTCGACCGCGCGCCCCCGCCAGAACGCCCGCGTGACGAACGCGCACTCCGTCACGCCCTCCTCGTCCCACGTGAGCGGTATCACCATGCGTGCGTCGTAGTGCCTAATGCGCACGCTCCCCGCATCCGCGTCCACCCAGAGCGCCCACGCGCCCGTCCCCATGCCAAATGCCTTGACCACGGTTGCCTGTGCCGCCGCCATGAAGCCGCTTTGGGCGAGAAACCCCTCGAGCCAGTCCGTGCACTCCTGCGTCCCGCACACCACCTGCGTCTTGTCGTTCAGCAGCAGCGACCCCCACTCCCGGCACACCCGCATCGCCGGATGAATCGAACGCCTGTGCACCTCGTACATGCGCCCAACGCCGTCGGTGTCCTTGTAGTCGTAGAACGACCCGCACGCCTGCATCCACTCGTGCCATGCGCGAATGTGCGGCTCCATCGCCTCCAGCGGCAGCGCGAATCCGAGCGCCCGCAGGTACTCCCGCACGTGCTCCGGCACCCAGTACTCCTCCTCGTACGCCTGCCCCATCTACATCGCCCTCCATCGCTTACGCCCAACCGGCTCCCCTGGCAACTCCTCCAGCCCCCGCTCCTTTTCATTCGCTTGGCGAGAAGAACGCGCTACTTCCGTCACACGCTTCCGCACAGCCCCTTCATGCCCCTCAGGCTTTAGCTTTTGATGCCGAGGATCCCGCCCGCCCATCAACGGCACATCGCATCGTCCGTCCTCCCTACGTTTAAGCTGGCGAGAAGAACGTCCGCTACCTCGCGTTTTCAGTTGGCAGCTGAATATGCCGAGAAGCACGTCCCTCACCCTCTCAGCACGTCATCCATCATCGCGTAGCGCACCGCGTCGATGGAGTGGTCATCACCGTCAGGAATCTCGTCGATCCAGCGCCCATCACGGTCGCGTAGGAACTCCTTGCAGGTGAACTCCTCGAACGTCCTCGGGCAACGCGCGGGGTCGATGACGATCTCCCTCAGACCAGCAAGCCAGTCATAGGAGAGCCTCCGCATCCGCGCCTTCCTCGCAGGGTGTACGCGGATGCCGAGCTCGCGCCGCCAGGTTGCCATCTGCACCTTCGAGTCGGGAGTGTCGTCGCACCACACCATCTGGTCGTGGAAGTAGGGCTCCGCGCCCGGCTCGTCGGCATAGGTGAGCGCGTCCACCACGATGCGCCCCGTGTCGGCAGGCATCATTTTGTTTGCCGAGTGTTCCTCGAAGACCGTGAGTCTGCGCGCGCCCGGCTCCCAGCCGCAGCGCACGAAGCGCCACGGGTCGGGGAACCAACCCCAGTCCACGCCGTTGCGAATGCGCTCGAAACCTCGTACACGCTCGTCGGTCAGCCTCGCCTCCACGATGTTGTCGAAGACCGCTCCGCCCGTCCCGGTCACCTCGCCGAGGTATTCCCAGCGCCACGCGCGCTCGTTCTCCTCGCGCAGGTACTCCGCCTCCTCGATGAAGGGCGCGCCGAGCCACCCCGGCCGCGCCTCCACCACGTCGAGGTACGAAGAGCGCCTAACGAGCGTGTCCGCCCGCCGCCTGCGCTCAATGCACTCCACGTTCGCCCAGCTCCACATCGTCTTGGGCGGGTTGTAGCTGTAGAAGATCCAGAAGTCCTCGCCGCCACGGCGGAGCGAGTTGAGAATGGAGCGAACCGCCTCGATGCCGTCGAACTGGTCGAGCTCCTCGAACCACGTGATGGCGCAGTATCCGCGCGTGAACTTCACGCCCTTGAGCTTGAGCGGGTCGTCGGCCCCGCGGAACACGATGCGCTGCCCCGTGGGCAGGTAGACGATCTCCATCGGAGAGAGCTTCGCCTTGAAGTACGCCGAGAGCCCCAGCGCCTCAACGGCCCAGAGCACCTGCTGGTACACCGAGTCGCGCAGCGTGTTGGAGAAGCGCCGCACCACGCACGCGTTCGCATAGGGAAAAGCCACAACGAGAAGAACGATGCACAGGCTGATGAAGCTCGACTTCGTGCTCCCTCGGCCTCCGTGCAGCCAGTAGTGCGTATGCCCGTGCGCCATGACGTCACCGAGCACGTCGTGGAAGCGCGGGATGCAGAGGTCGGCGGCGCTAATCATCGACGTCACCACCCTCATCGGCCCCCGGCTTCACCGCGTCAACCGCCACGCCGAGCACAATCTGCGGAGCCGCCTCGGCGCGCTCGCCCTTGTCACGGGTAGCCTGCGCGTACTCGTCGGGATATTTGCGCTCCAGGAGCCACGCGGCCGCCGTCCACTGCCCGTTCTTCTTGGTGGCCGCCTCACGGATGGTGGTGAGAAGCGTCCGCTTGTAGTCAGCTTCTGCCTTTTTTAGTGACTCGCCTAACGCGCGATGCAGCCTCCCGCTCGGCTTGGAGAGCCAGCGGTACAGCGTTGCCTCGTGAATGCCCACCGCCCGGCAGATATCCTTATTGGAGAGACCATCGCCCTTGAGCGAGGCCATCTGCTGGATCAGCTCCTCGGTGAGCTTTGCCCTCATGCCGGGCACCTCCCTCCGTGACAAATTCACATTCGTACAGGCTCATTGTCCGGAGGTGTCACAAAGAAAAGAGGAGAGGACCCAGGCACCGGTGCGTAAGACCCCGGTAGGAATCCCTCTCCCCGTCGCGAGGCCGTTTCCCGAGGCTTAGTCGGGGCGTGTCCCGCCTTACGGGCGATTGTACCGCCTCACTCCCGCTCGCGCTTGCCCTTGAGCCCGTACTTGCGCATGAGCCGTGAGTTCTGCTGCCGTAGCCGCGCGTACTCGCGCCTCGCAGCCTCAATCTCCGGCCCCTCCTCGCACCCTTCCGCCTCGCGGTGTAGAAGCTCGTTGAACGCCCGCTCCTCGGCCACATGCGCCTCCTCGGTGCAGCGCGGGCACATCCCGCTCTGGCGGTTCAGCCGTACGCCGATGGCTCCGCATTGCGGGCACACCGAGAGCACCCTCAAGCTCGCATGAATCCGCGACGCCTGCATCTCAATCGCTCGAACGGTTCTCTCCACACCATAGCGCCTACGAATCTCCTCGCGCACAGCAGCGGCGCCCCGGTGCCCCAGCTCGCGGATTACGTCGTTCTGTCCGGTCGTCCACGCGCTCATTGGGCCGACCCCGCAAAGCCCATCAGAACCTGTGAAAGCGAGGCGCAGGAATCAACGCCATAGAAAAGGTTGTCAAGCAACCTTTCTATAGGTGTTGATTGCCTAGCTTTCCCGCACCGACTGCCTGTCAATTGACGAGCTTGACAATCTCTGAGCTTTCCCTGACAGGCTTTCGAGTCACTCATCGGCTCCACCCAACTCCAGCAAATTGGTGCCAAGCGGCGGCTGCCAAGCCGTCCACGCTATGTGGTTGCGCTTCTGACCCTTGCCGTCCATCTGCATCTTCACAAGCTGATACTCATCAAAGTCGATGAGGTAATCCTTGATGGTGTTTGGTGAGAGCGCCGTAACATTCTGCACCGTCGAGAAGGGCACGGGTTCACCGCCGTTCTTGTCGAGAAGATCTTTGATTCTCTTGCGCGCCTTCTCCTTGCGCTTCTCCTTCTGCGCGGTCTTCTTGCTCGCCTCGGCGCGCCGAGCGGCCTCGCGCGTGGGTGCCTTGTCGAACTTGCCGTTGTCATCCCGAAGGAACATGCCGTCGATGCGCACAGCGTTGAAGTCGAGGTTCTTATTGGCCTTCGACTTTTTGAAGCTGCGCAGGTCGGTCGACACACGCACCACAACGGCGCCATCGGGCAGGTCTGCCACGTCCTCCTCGCTCGGGGCGAGCTCGGTGAGCGACCACATCGCGCTGTAGTTGCGCCCCAGGGTGCCCGCCCCACTCACGCGGTCGCGAGCCTCCTTGAGGTCCTGCGGCCCCTTGCTGAAGTGATGCATGTAGATGACGCCCGCGCCGGTCTTGCTTGCAATCATCTTGAGGTATCCGAGCGTTGTCCTCGCGTCAGCGTTGCTGTTCTCGTCACCCGCGAACAACGGGTAGATTGGGTCAATGATGACAACGTCAGGACGATAACCGCTTCCGCAGACTACCTCAGCGATGTCCTTGACCGTCATCTCCGGCCTATCGTCCGTGTGGGCAATTCGCACATGCGAAGCAACATCAGCAGCAATCCCAGAGGCGAGAGATGCCTCGACGATGCGGTTCACATACTCCGCCTGGTTCATCTCAGAGTTCACCACGAGAATCCTCTCGCACTGCGTGAACTCGAACCCGAGAAGACCCGTGCCCGTCGCAAAGGCAACGACCATTTGCGCGGCAAGGAATGTCTTACCGACCTTGGGCGCCGCGCCGACAAGCATGATGCCCTGCTTCCGAAAGGTGTTCTCGATCAGCACGGGAGGAAGCTCCTGCAACTCGGACGGAATGGGAATAAACAAGTTCTCGAAGCGCGCGGCGACGTCCTTCGACTCTTCGGCGTCCTGGTCACCAGCATGAGGACGATGCGCCTCCGCCCAGCTGTGGAAGTCCCGCGCACCCATGTCCGTGCCGAGAAGCGACTGTCGTTCCGTCCCTCGGCTCGCCCCCGCCAGCCTCGTGAGGCGGCTCGCGTCTTTGTTGGCGGCGTCAACCTTGAGCCCAGCGGCGTCGCAGAGCTCGTGCAGCAGCCGCACGCGATCCTCATAGTGGTTGGGCCCGTCCGCCTCCACGCGCACCAAGGCGTGAACGGACTTCCCGCCGCTTTTGGTCAGCGCCGTGATGGGCAGGTCGAGCTCGCTCATGATGCGAATCTGCTCGTCGACGGGAATCTCGTCGCTCTCTATGAGGGCGTGTCGCCACGCCGTTGTCCTTCCCTTGCCGCGCCCCTCCCCGTTGGTGGGGTTCTGGCAGACCCATATCCCCGCCTCAGGCTCGTATCCGTCGAGCACGCCTCCAAAGCCTTCGCTCTGCAGGCGCGCAATGAGGTCGTCCCGCTCATAGCACGTGCCGCCATCCGCGGGCTCCCACTTGCAACGCTTCTCCGACCAATTCGCCCGCACGGAGAGATTCACGTACTCGCCCGGCTCGAAGAGCGCCACGAGCTGCGCCACGGCCTGCTGCACCGGAGAGAGGTCCATGGCGGAGGGTTGGGCGGCCGAAGGAGCCTGGATAACAGAGCTGTCGGAGGCATCCTCCACCCAGCCTGCACGCTTTGCGTGCCAGAAGAGCGTCCCCGCGGTGATGCGCCCGTTCTCGCTCACATGCTCGAAGAGCCGGCGCGCCTGTGCCTCATCGTAGTTGTCTGGGTCGGAGGATGACCATCGAAGAAAGGTGTCGACGTCCCCGCCAGCCGCCTTATAGCTGATGCCAATGTTCTTCCATGTCTCGTAGTCTCGCGGTGGCACCATGGAGAGAAGCGCGCTGTCGGCACGCTCTTTGGAGACAACGCGTCCGCTCATGCCCCATCGCCGCCCGGGAGCCTGTGACGTGCCCTCACAATGGAGACGCAGCAAATGGTAAGCTGTGCCCGCAGCCCCTTAGGGGTTGCACTCCAAGCGTCCGCCGTGCGCTGTCCTCGCCAAAAGACCAGCACGGCGGGCGCATTATTCCGGAGACTCATGCGTCACCGCCCATCACATACTCAACGAATCGCGGCTTCGGCACGAACCACTGCCTGCCGCCCACCTGCACGGCGGGGATCTTGTGCTCTCGACAGAGCTTTCGCACGTACTCAACCGTGAACCCGGTCAGTTCCGAAATATGCGCGGGTGTCAGCAGGTCGGGGTATGCCGAGAAGATCTCAACAGATGCCCCTGGAGCCGCTCCATCCGAACCGGACTGGCAAACTGGATGGTTACGCCCCATGGCTACGACGCCACCTTCTGGAGATGCTCCTTCGCCTCGAGTCGCTCGAACGCAGCGAGCATCTTCTTGACCTGCCCGGGATACGGGACGAGATGCCCGTTCTCAATCTGCGAGATCGTGGAGACGTGTAGCCCCGACTCCCGCCCAAAGGCAGACTTCGACAGGCCGAGCCTCTCCCTCCGCTGGGTGATTTCGAATCGCGAGAGTTCCATGAGGTACCTCCATTCTTTGGCGTTGACGCGCCCTGTTGGTGTTGGTACCATCGTAGCCACAAGAGTTTACTGTTCTTTTTGGTTTACGGTAGATTTACGATATTTTGAGAGTGACGGTTACTATGAGATTGGTTGCCCTGAACGAGGAGCGCGCTGTCTATCTCCCGGAAGGAGAAGATCGTGAGGTCGAACCTCGAGCCGCCCTGAACAAGCTGCTCACCGTTCACTCTTGGAAGACGATGCTCGACTTCTTGAAGAACGAGGCGTGCTGCCCGCTCTTCGCCAAGCGCGAGAGCGACCCTCTAAAAAACGGACTCTGGACGCCAGAAGAGCTTCAGATCGACTTGACCGGCTCCCTCAAGTCGCGGATTGATTCGGACAATGAGATCGACTATCTCGACGAGCTAACCGAGAAGGACTTGCTTTCGGTGAGCAAAGACGAGCTTCATGAAGTTTGGATTCCCGAACTGTTGTTTTTTCGCGACAGCTATGTCCGCTACCTCACTATCGCTGCTTACGCTTTAGGAGCTACGCCTCCTGACGGATTGTTCAAGTTCCCCGAGATCACAGAGGCGCTCGACCAGGAATACGTCAGAGACTTTCTCAGCGATGTTTCGAAGTATGCCGCTGTTGCCCTTGACGATGAGTCAACTCACAAGATAGCGGGCACTTATTTTGACAGCATCGCGGAAGACACTATTTTTGAGAATTGTGGCAACTATCCCGACGGCATCAACAAAGACGGCTATTTGCTCACAACATACGAGGAGTGGCCCGAGAATCCGGTTGATTCGCTTGATAGCACCTACTACTTCCTCATCGTTTATGAACGAGAGAGGTACTCGAAAGAAGAGGCAATCCGACTGCTGTGCGGAGAGCTAATTACTGTTGATTTGGGCACGCCGATGTATCTAAACCCGATGGACTTCTACCACTACTACACCGACGAACCGGATTTCGAAATCAACTCCCTATTCTCGCTGAATCAGGGCTTTTTCCGTCCTAAAGATGACGGCGGCTTCACTCGCTGGCAAACCGCTCTCTATGACACCGTCGAGGACGCCATATACGATGGCCGAGTGTCTCTCTGCCCCGTTTGCGGCACTCCAATCATTACTCGCTCGACATCGAGCCGCGCTGAGTTCTGCTGCGAATCCCACAAGACGGCGGCTAGCAAACGCCGACGTCAGACCGCACATATCCTGTACGCCTCCGGCACCCCTCTCGAAGACGCAGTCGCACAAATCGGAGAGGACTACCGCACCTCCATCGAGCGCTGGTACGCGGAGGCCCAAAGAATTGCCCACCCCGCCCCATAGGGGCGTGATGGAATAGCAAAAGACCTGCTCACGACGCTCGCCAACCAAGGAGGTGAATGTAATGGCAAAAGGAGACGGAAGCATTACGGAGGTAAAGAAGCCCGACGGAACCAGCTACGCCCCCAAGCACTGGAAGGTCCGCATCGACCTCGGTACGAACCCTATCACCGGCAAGCGCGACGTGGTCTCAAGAAACATCAAGGGAACCAAGTCCGACGCCTGCAAGCTGCGCGACCAACTCAAGGCAGACCTCGAGAACGGTCTCTCGGCCAACGCCGACAAGATGACCTTCGCCGAGTTCGCGGAGCAGTGGCAGCAAGCTCGCGAGACGGCGGCGGAGATCAGCAAGACGCGCTTGCGCCGGGAGCGCACCATCATCGAGGACATGTGCTCCTACATCGGAGCCATCAGGCTTCGCGACATCACTGCCCAGACCATCGAGGGGCTCTACATGAAGATGCGCTGGGACAAGACGGAGGAGAAGGGCAAGTGCAGCGGCACCACCATGAACATGATCCACAAGCTGCTCAAGCAGATCCTCTCGCGTGCCGTGGACTACGACCTCATCCTGCGCAACCCCGCCGAGAAGGTCAAGGCGCCGCGATGCGACACACCGGACCGCCGCTCCCTCACCACCGCTGAGGCACGTCAGCTGCTCGCGACCATCGACGAGGCAGAGTACGAGGCGTATGCGTCCCGCGACGCCATCGAGGAACGGCAGGAGAAGCGCGGCGACACCTCGGAGCGGAGCTACCTGCGAGGCCTGTCCAGCATCGGCAACGTCATGGCGGCACGCATCGGCCTCGCAACCGGTATGCGACGCGGAGAGGTCCTGGGCCTCACGTGGGGCCATATCAGCTTCGCACGGGGAACCATCCGCGTCACCCAGTCGGTCACGACCTACGGTGAGGTGAAGGAGCCCAAGACCGAGGCGGGGAAGCGCGTCATCGCCGTGGACGAGAAGACCATCGAGCACCTGAGGCGGTGGAAGCAGTTCCAGCGAGAAGAGCTCGCCATTCTGTCGCTCGAACAGACGAGGGACACACCCGTCTGCTGCAACGACAAAGGCGGCCTCATCGCCCCGACGAACTTCTCGCGCTGGTGGCGGTCCTTCACGAAGGCCCACGGTTTCGAGGGCCTGAAGTTCCATGAGCTCAGGCACACCCAGGCAACGCAGCTCGTCGCCGGCGGCATGGACATGAAGACCGTCCAGCACCGGCTCGGCCACGCCTCGGCAACCCTGACGATGAACCTCTACGCCCACGCGCTGCCCGAGAACGACGCCCAGGCGGCTCAGCTCATCGGCAGCCTGTTCTCCGAAACGCCGAACGAGCAGGCAAGGCAGGAAGGAGCTCTCAGGGTCGCGGTCTAAGGCGATTGCGCCCCGGATTGTGTCCCAGTCCCCGTTGTGTCCAGATTGTGTCCCACGAAGGAGGAGCGATGAGGCTTCAAAAGAAAACAGGCCAGAGGACGCATCCCCTGACCTGCGGTCTTGTTGGTAGCCCGTACCAGATTCGAACTGGTGATCTCCGCCTTGAGAGGGCGGCGTCCTAAACCGCTAGACGAACGGGCCATATGTTCCGAGGCGCTCGGCCTCGTGCGGACATTGATAATACGGGAACATGCTCCGCCGTGCAAGCCCCTACCCAAGATTCTGCGAAGTTGTGGCCATCTCGTGAAGCCACCCTCGCACCAATGTAAAAATACCCCTGGGGTAATTTTACATCAGCGGTGGTAGAAGGTGTGGCGCTCGAACTTGGGCTCGCAGCACACGTTGATGCCGAGCCGCTTGAGCAGCGCCTCGTCCGTGGCGGAGATGATCACCGAGAAGAACGCGTCGCAGCCCCGCAGAAGCGGCAGCCCCTCGAGCACGCGCGCGGCCACCTCGCTCGAGGCCGACGTGATCGAGAGCGCGATGAGCGTCTCGTCCGGATGCAGGCGCGGGTTATGGCTCCCGAGCTGCGAGGTCTTGAGACGGCTAATGGGCTCGATGGCCTCGTTGCTGATGACCTCGAGCTCTATGTCCACGCCCGTCACGCACTTGAGCGCGTTCATGAGCAGCGAGCTCGCCGCGCCGAGGCGCTCGGAGGTCTTGCCCGTTACCACGGAGCCGTCCGGCAGCACCATCGCGCCCACGGGCGCACCCGTCATCTCCTCCTTGAGGAGCGCCGCCGAGCGCGCCGGCGAGAAGTCCTTCGTCACGCCCGCGCGCTTCATGATGAGCTTGAGCTTGTCGACCTGCTCCTGCCCCATGCCGGTGCGCTTCACCTGCAGCGCGGCGGTGAAGTAGCGGCGCACGATCTCCATCTTCGCCGCGTCGCGGCACGCCTCATCGTCGGTGATGGCGAAGCCGACCATGTTGACGCCCATGTCCGTGGGGCTCTGGTAGGGGCTCTCACCCAGGATCTTCTCCATGAGCGCGCGCACCACGGGGAATGCCTCGACGTCGCGGTTGTAGTTCACCGTGGTCTCGCCATAGGCGTCAAGGTGGAACGAGTCGATGATGTTCGAGTCGTCGAGGTCGACGGTAGCCGCCTCGTAGGCGATGTTCACGGGATGGTTGAGCGGCAGGTTCCACACGGGAAACGTCTCGAACTTGGCATAGCCCGCGGCGACACCGCGCCGGTGCTCGTGGTAGACCTGCGAGAGGCAGGTGGCGAGCTTGCCCGAACCGGGGCCGGGCGCCGTCACGACCACGAGCGGGCGCTTGGTCTCGACGAACTCGTTGCGGCCATAGCCCTCCTCGGACACGATGAGGTCGATGTCGTGCGGATAGCCCTCGATGGGGTAATGCAGCTTGCAGGTGATGCCGAGCATGGAGAGGCGGCGACGGAAGACGTCGGCGGCGGGCTGGCCAGCGTACTGCGTGAGCACGACGGCGGCGACGGGCAGCCCGTTGCTGCTGAAGATGTCGGCCAGGCGCAGCACGTCCTCGTCATAGGTGATGCCGAGGTCGCCGCGCGCCTTGTTCTTCTCGATGTCGTTGGCGTTGATGGCGATGATGACCTCGACGTCCTCCGACAGGCTCTTGAGCATGCGGAACTTCACCGAGGGCTCGAAGCCGGGGAGCACGCGGCTCGCGTGGTAGTCGTCGAAGAGCTTGCCGCCGAACTCCAGGTAGAGCTTTCCGCCGAACTGCTCGATGCGCTCCTTGATGCGCGCTGCCTGCAGCTCGATGTACGTCTCGTTGTCAAACCCCTGTCGCATGGGACGGCTCCTCTCTGATGTCCGAACCCGTTAAGTATACAGGAGCCCCGAGGATGAGGGGGCGGGCTCCACACTTCTCGCTTGTCCTCGGCGCGGGCGCCTGCGGAATCGCTCGAAGTATGGAGCCCGCCCCCTCATCCTCGGGCGACCGTTACCCTATCGGTCGGACATCAGAGAGGGAGACCGGAAACTAATAGTTGAAGTGCACGGGTGACCGGGTTTCAAGCCCGACTCTTCCTGCGCTGCGTGTTTGTAGCGCCGGCCCCGCCCCGATCCCCGGCGCCGCCCTTGCTTTCGAGCGATTCCGCAGGCGCTATGCGCCGAGGACAAGCGAGAAAGCAAGGGCGGGGCCGGGGCTCGGGGCGGGGCCGACAGGAGCATAAAACTTCGCCCCCTCCCGTGCACGGTGCGGGAGGGGGCAGAAAGGTAGGGTCTCACCGGTCGCTCGCGCAGGGCGCGCACCGGCTCGACGTCAATTGGATCCAACGCGGGCGGCGGAGACAATACCGCCCGCGGGATCGGCGGCTAGCGGGAAGAGGAGAGAACAGACCCGCTAGAACATCATGAGCGCAGCGGTCACGATGACGATCGAGACGATGGAGAGCACCACCACGATCTTGACCGCGAACTTGAGCCACGTCGTCCACTCGATGCGAGCGAGGGCGAGGCCGCCCATGATGGCGCCGGACGTCGGGGTGAAGAGGTTCACCACGCCGATGGCGCTCGAGAAGATCATGACCATGACCTCAGGCGAGAAGCCGAGCTGGGCGGCAAGCGGTCCCATGATGGGCATGGAGACGGTCGCCATACCGGAGGTCGAGGGGATGAGGAACGAGAGGCCGAAGTAGATGATCCACGCAAACGGCGCGAAGAGCAGGCCGGACACACCGGACAGCGCGGAGGCCGCAGCGTTGAGCACGTACTGATCGAGGCCCGTGGAAGCCATGAGCACCGAGATGGCGCGCGAGAGCGCGATGACGAGCACGACGCTCATCATGTCCGCGGCGCCGGAGATGAAGGTGTTCACGATGTCCTTCTCGGACAGGCCGCCCACGATGCCGATGACGATGGCCATGACGAGGAACCAGGTGGAAGCCTCATCGAAGTACCACTGGCCGATGGGCAGGCCCGTGATGACGGCGGACCAAGCCTGCGAGGTCTCGACCTCGGTCTCGGCGATGCCCTCGACGGAGCCCTCGACCTCGGTCACGGCGCCGTTGAGCTCGTCGTAGGCACCGACGAGGTCATCGGTGGTGACAGGGGTCTCGACGATCTCGAAGGACTGGCCGGCGTCGAAGAAGTCCGCGACGCTCTGGCTCAGGTCGGCGATCGGGATGAAGCCGGCGATCATGACGACGAACGTGAAGGCGAAGATCACGAGCACGCCCTTCTGGCGGCCGGTGAGGGTGACCTTCTTGGAGGCCTCGGCGGCGGCGGCGCCGTGCGCCTCCTCGGCGTTCTTCTGCTCTTGGAGCGACATGAACGTGGAGCCCTTGTCGGCCTTGACCTTCTTGGCGTAGTTCATCACGAAGACGATGGCGACCGCGGTGGTCGCGATCCACAGCACCGCGCCGAGACCGATGATGATGGTCTGGTTGGCCTCGATGCCCACGCCGCGGAGCGCGTCGACGGCGGCGCCGACGGCGAACGGGTTCACCGTGGAGCCCAGGCAGCCGCAGCCAGCGCCCAGAAGGACGACGGCGGCGCCGGTGAGCGCGTCGAAGCCGGCGGCCATCATCGTGGCGGCGAGCAGCGCGTAGAACGGGACCGTCTCCTCGCACATGCCGTAGGTGGTGCCACCGAGCGAGAAGATGAACATGAGCACGGGGATGATCCACAGCTCACGGCCCTTGAGCTTCTGCACGAGGACGGCGATGCCGTTATCGAGGGCGCCGGTCTTGGTCATCATGCCCAAGAAGCCGCCCAGGATCATCACGAACAGGCAGACCGGCAGCGCGTCCGCGAAGCCCTTGACGGGGGCGGTGAAGAAGTCGCTGAACCGGGCAGGGGTCACCTCGCCGGGCGCGAAGCCGGCGACGATGACGGTGATGATCGCAACGAGAGCAAGCAGGATAAGAAGAATGGTGAAGGAAGATAGCATGCCGCGCTTCTTCTTGGCAGCTTCAGCCATACCTTCTACCCCCTTTCTGGAACGTGGTCTTATTCCCTAAGCCACGCCACCGACCGTGCGACAGGGGCGCAGCAAACCCCAGGAACCGCCCGGGGAAAGGAGACACCCGGGCGATTCCCAACAGGCAAGTGTTACTTCAGGGTCGCGTACATGACGGCCTTGATGGTGTGCATGCGGTTCTCGGCCTCGTCGAAGACCTTGGACTGCGGGCCCTCGAACACCTCGTCGGTGACCTCCATCTCGGTGACGCCGAACTTCTTGGCGATGTCGGCGCCGATGGTGGTGTTGGTGTCGTGGAAGCTGGGCAGGCAGTGCAGGAAGATGGCCGACGGATCGGCGAGGTTCATGAGCTCCTGGGTGACGCGGTAGGGCTCGAGCTGCTGGATGCGCTCGGTCCAGACCTCATCGGGCTCGCCCATGGAGACCCACACGTCGGTGTAGATGACGTGGGCGCCGGTGCACGCCTCCTTGGGATCCTCGGTGAGGGTGATGGTGCAGCCGTTCGCCTTGGCGATGGGCTCGCAGGCATCGATGACGTCGCTCGCGGGCATGCACTCCTTCGGGCCGCAGGCCACGAAGTTCATGCCGAGCTTGGCGCACACGACCATGAGGGAGCGCGCGACGTTGTTCTTGGCATCGCCCATGAAGACGAGGGTCTTGCCCTTGATGTCGTAGTTGAAGTTCTCCTGGACGGTCAGGATGTCGGCGAGCATCTGGGTGGGATGCCAGAGGTCGGTGAGGCCGTTCCACACCGGCACGCCGGACTTGGCGGCGAGCTCCTCGACGTCCTCCTGGGCGAAGCCGCGGAACTCGATGCCGTCATACATGCGGCCGAGCACGCGGGCGGTGTCCTCGATGGACTCCTTCTTGCCCATCTGCGAGCTGCCGGGATCGAGGTAGGTCACGCCCATGCCCAGGTCCATGGCGCCGACCTCGAAGGCGCAGCGGGTGCGCGTGGAGGTCTTCTGGAAGAGCAGGACGATGTTCTTGCCCTCGAGGTAGCGGTGCGGGGTGCCCGTGCGCTTGAGGTCCTTGAAGTTCTTGGCGAGCGCGAGCATGTACTCGATCTCCTCGGTCGAGAAGTCGAGGAGGCGCAGGAAGCTGCGGCCGGAGAGGTTGACACCCATCTTTGGTTCCTTTCGTTAGATTCCGTGCAATTCAGGGGAACGCTTCGTTCCCCTGAGCGTCGATGACGCCCTACCTAGGGCGGCGCCCCGCGATCGAGGCGCCGCCGAAGTCACAAAAGATATTAGAGATCCTCGCGCCAGAACGGCATGCTCATGCAGCGCGGGCCGCCACGGCCACGGGAGAGCTCGGCCGAAGGCACGACGAGCAGCTCCATGCCCTCCTTGTAGAGGACGTCGTTGGTGACGTTGTTGCGCTGGTACACGCAGATCTTGCCCGGGGCGACGGCGAGGGTGTTCGAGCCGTCGTTCCACTGCTCGCGCGCGGCCGCGATGGGATCGCCGCCACCGCAGGGGATGAGCTTCACAGCGTCGATGCCGAGCGCGGAAGCGAGCACGTGCTCGAGCGTGTCGGTCGTCTCGGTGATCTCGACCTCACCGGGGTTCTTGCCCGGGGTGAGCTTGTAGACCTTGAGCGTGCCCATGATCGCGGGATGGATCGTGAACTTATCGACATCGATCTGCGTGAAGACCGTATCGAGGTGCATGAAGGCACGGGACACGGGGATGTCGAACGCGAGGATGGTGTCGATCTTGGAATCGGAGTTCCAGAACATGTTCTGGGCCATGACGTCGATGGCGGCAGCCTGCGTGCGCTGCGAGATGCCCACGGCGATGGTGTGCTCGTTGATGTTGAGCACGTCGCCGCCCTCGGTGTGGAAGGAGGAGTCGCGACGGTAGTACAGCGACACGTCCTTGTAATCCGGGTGGTACTTGAAGATGTACTTGCCGTACAGGGTCTCGCGGTTACGGGTGACCGAGAACATGCGGTTCAGGTTCACGCCGGTGCCCACCACCGCGAACGGGTCGCGGGTGAAGTAGAGGTTGGGCATGGGGTCGACGATGAGGTCGGACTCGGACTCCGTGTTCACGAGGGAGTCGAGCGTCACCGAGCTCGTGTGCGGCATCTCGACCTCGGCCTTGGTGATGCCGGCCATGGTCTTCTTGACGTACTCGAGGTTGTCGGTGATGGAGTCGAGGAGCTCCTTCACGGCAGCAGGAGCCATCTTGCCCTTGATGCCGGCCTCCTCGAGCCACTGCTCCTGGAACTCGGCACGGGCCTCGGGCACCGCGTCGAAGGCCTCGGCGACCAGCTTCTCGAGGTAGAGCACCTCGACACCCTGCTCGCGCAGGATCTCGGCGAAGCGATCGTGCTCCTCCTGAGCCACCTGGAGGAACGGAACGTCGTCGAAGAGAAGACGCTCGAGCTCATCCGGCGGAAGGTTGAGGAGCTCATCGCCCGGGCGATGCAGGCAGACCTTCTTCAGCTGCCCGATCTCGCTCGTTACGTGCAAGCCTTTCGTCATGTCCTCCTACCTTTCTTCAATCTTGGCCTCCGCCGCGCGGGCGGGCGGCCGCTTACCACGTGCATGGGGGCGCGGGCTGCGCCTCGTCTATAGTTATATCCAATTTTCCCTTTTGTGCAATCTTGTTCCGCCAACGGTATAAAAGTCGAGGGGAACGGTATATCTTGAAATAAATCATAGGATGCACTGTCGCACGATAAAGTGATTTACGTGCGAAAACGTATTGACACCCTCGGGCACACCGCAAAATACGGTGGATATTATCGTGAGTAATTTGAATATTATTACCAATCATATGAGCCTATGAAGTTGTTCTATGTCGTCCTATCCATGCGTTGTTTTATGCGATTTAGGCGATAATTTATCCAATTATGCAACCATTCACGGAAACAACCGCGCCGTTCATCCGCGCGCGGGACCGAAACGCGGGGCGGCGCGCCCGGCTGCGCGGGCGGATAGGAAGCCCGATTCATGCACGGAACCGCATCCCGGCACCTCGCCTCCCCACACGCCCCGCTCGGGCACGAGCGGCGGCCGCGCCCGGTCGAGACGCCCGCCCCTACCGCGCTGCCCGCGCCCTGCCGCGGCACCCGAACGTAAGCGCTCGATAAAGCTTTCGAAATGATATGGTCGCGCCTACCGCGCACGTATACTCTTAAGGTATACGGAATCTAGTGGCGCGCGCTCCCGCGCGCCTGCGCATGTAAGGGGTACCCATGGCGAGCAAGGCGGAGAAGAAGGACAAGGGCGCGCGCAAGCATCGCAAGTCCGTCGAGGTCATCGACAAGACCGAGCGCTACGATTTCTCGTACACGCAGAACCGTGAGCTCAGCTGGCTGCGCTTCGACGCGCGCGTGCTCGACGAGGCCTACGAGGAGTCCGTCCCCCTCTTCGAGCGGCTGAACTTCGCCGCCATCTTCCAGTCGAACCTCGACGAGTTCTTCATGATCCGCGTCGGCGGCCTCTCCGACCTCGCGACGCTGAAGCGCCAGCCCGTGGACAACAAGAGCAACCTCACCCCCGCCCAGCAGCTCGAGCTCATCTTCTCCACCCTGCCGCCGCTCATCCGGCGCCAGAACGACATCGTGGAGCGCATCGAGGCGAGCCTCGCCGAGGCAGGGGTTGAGCGCGTCGACCCGGCCGACCTCGCGGGCGACGACCGCACCTTCGTGGAGCGTTACTTCCAGTCCTATGTCTCGCCCGTCATCTCGCCGCTCGTGATCGACCCGCGCCACCCCTTCCCCAACCTGCGCAACGGGGCGCTCTACCTCGTGTGCGCGCTCGAGAGCGCCGACGAGGGCAACCTGCTCGGCCTCATCGAGGTGCCGCAGTCCATGAACCGCGTCGTCGCGATGCCCGCAGCGGGCGGCACCTGGCGCTACATCCTGCTCGAGGATGTCATCCTGAGCTGTTTGGGGAGCTGCTTCGGCTCGTACGCGCCGCTCGACCGCGCGGTGGTGCGCGTCACGCGCAACGCCGACATCGACCCCGACGGCGAGGGCGTCGAGGAGGACGAGGACTACCGCCAGCACATGAAGAAGATCCTGAAGAAGCGCCTGCGCCTGCAGCCGGTCGCCCTCCAGGTGCAGGGCGAGCTCGCGCCCGCCACGCTCAAGAGCATCCGCAAGGCGCTCGGCCTGCCGGCGCACGCGGTGCTCTCCTACACCACGCCGCTCGACCTCTCCTACATCCACGGCATCGAGGCGCACCTGCCCGAGCGCAGCCGCTCCGAGCTGCTCTTCCCGCCGTTCAAGCCGCAGGCGAGCCCCATGTTCGACGCGACCCGCCCCATCCGCGAGCAGGTCATCGAGGGCGACAAGCTCCTGTTCTACCCGTACGAGTCCATGAGCCCGCTGCTCGACCTCATGCACCAGGCGGCCTTCGACGACTCGTGCATCTCCATGAAGATCACGCTCTACCGCGTGGCGAAGCAGAGCCGCCTGTGCGAGTCGCTCATCGACGCCGCGGAGATCGGCAAGGAGGTCACGGTGCTCATGGAGCTCCGCGCCCGCTTCGACGAGCAGAACAACATCGAGTGGGCGGAGCGGCTCGAGGAGGCCGGCTGCACCGTCATCTACGGCTCCGAGGGCTTCAAGTGCCATTCGAAGATCTGCCAGATCACCTACCGCGACGGCATGGCGCTCACGCGCATCACGCTGCTCGGCACCGGCAACTTCAACGAGAAGACGGCCAAGCTCTACTCCGATTTCATGCTCATGACGGCGCACCCGGGCATCGGCGAGGATGCGAACGCCTTCTTCCGCAACCTCGCGCTCGGCAACCTCGCCGGCGACTACCGCTTCCTGGGCGTGGCGCCCGCGGGGCTCAAGCCGCTCATCATGAACGGCCTCAACCGCGAGATCGACCGCGCCCGTGCGGGCGAGCCGGCACGCGTCTTCTTCAAGATGAACTCGCTCACCGACCGCGAGGTCATCGACAAGATCGCCGAGGCGTCGCAGGCGGGCGTGGACGTGGAGATGATCATCCGCGGCATCTCGTGCCTCTTGCCGCAGGTCCCCGGCAAGACCGACAACGTGCACATCCGCTCCATCGTGGGACGCTTCCTCGAGCACGCGCGCGTCTACGCGTTCGGCGTGGACGCCGATATCGTGTACCTCTCCTCTGCGGACATGATGACGCGCAACACCGAGCACCGCGTGGAGATCGCCTACCCCGTGCTCGACGCGACCTGCCGCTCCATGGTGCAGGAGTACATGCGCGCGCAGCTCTCGGACAACGCGAAGGCGCGCGTGCTCTCGAGCGAGGGCACCTGGCAGCGCGTCGAGCGCGGCGCGGACGAGATGCCCTTCGACTCGCAGGCCTACCTGCTGAAGCACGCCTACGCGCAGGCCGAGGCCGCGGCGGAGCGGGCGGCGCAGGCGCGCCGAGACGCAGCGGCGGCACAGGAGCACGACGGCTACGAGGCGGCGCAGGCCATGCTCGAGGCGGTGCGGAAGGCGGCGGAAGCGGCGCGGGCCACGGCGGCGACCGACG
>NZ_CAPF01000010.1:0-6512 GCF_000321165.1 Enorma timonensis | reverse complement strand
ATTGACTCACGGAGTCATTTGAACCCGTCCCCATTGACTCACGTGACTCACGTGACGAAACTGTCACGCGGTGGTCATCTGGGCGCAAGGGCGCGCATGCAGTATGGTTGGTGACGTATCCGCGCAAACGCTGGGAGCAGCCATGAACATCCTCTCCGTGGAGCACCTCACCAAAGTCTACGGCACGGGCCCGACGGCCGTGCGCGCCCTCGACGACGTCTCGTTCGCCGTCGAGGCGGGCGAGTTCATCGCCATCATCGGCAGCTCGGGCTCGGGCAAGTCGACCCTTCTGCACCTCATGGGCGGCGTCGACCGCCCCACCTCGGGCACCGTGCGCCTGCAGGGCCAGGACATCTTCGCACGCAACGACGAGCAGCTCGCCGTCTTCCGCCGCCGCGAGGTGGGCCTCGTCTACCAGTTCTACAACCTCATCCCCGTGCTCGACGTGGTGGAGAACATGACGCTGCCCGTGCGCATGGACGGACGCCCGGTGAACGAGCAGCGGCTCCAGATGCTGCTCCGCGCGCTCGGCCTCACCGGCCGCGAGCACAACCTGCCCAACCAGCTCTCCGGCGGGCAGCAGCAGCGCGTCGCCATCGGCCGCGCCCTCATGAACGCACCGGCCGTGGTGCTCGCCGACGAGCCTACCGGCAACCTCGATTCCAAGAACTCGGCCGAGATCATGACCCTGCTGCGCGACTCGAACCGCCAGCTCAAGCAGACGCTCATCGTCATCACCCACGACGAGGACATCGCGCTCATGGCCGACCGCGTCATCGCCATCGAGGACGGCCGCCTCGTGCGCGATGAGCGCCGCCGTCCCGCGCCCTCGGCGCACCTGGGCGGCGCGGCGCGCGCGGCGTCGGAGGAGGTGCGCTAGGATGGGCATCTTCACCCGCTTCACGCTGCGGTCGCTCGCGAAGAACCGTACGCGCACCGTCGTCTCCATCATCGGCGTCGCTCTCTCGTGTGCGCTCATAACCGCCGTGCTCACGAGCGTGGTATCGCTCTCGAACATGCTCATCGAGCGCACGGCGGCCGACGAGGGCTGGTGGTATGCCGAGGCCGCAGGCATCACGGCAGATGACCTCGAGCGCCTGGAAACCGATCCGGAGGTCACCGACCTGCTCACCATCACGGACCTGGGCACCGTCTCCCTCGGCGAGGATAACTCCGACCTCTTCGGGAAGTACCTCTACGTGAAGACCTGGTCCGATATGCGCGGCGAGGACGAACCGCTCATCTCCACGCCCGAGATCGTCTCCGGCCGCGCCCCGGAGGCGCCGGGCGAGATCCTCCTCCCCCATTACCTGCAGAACGTCGAGCTCGCGCCCTGCGGCCTCTCGACCGCGAGCGGCGGCCCTATCGAGGTGGGCAGCAACATCACGCTCGACCTGGGCACGCGCACCGTCACGAACCTGTCGGACGGCGCGAGCGCCACGGTGACGGCGATACGCGGCGATTACATCGATGAGGCGACCCAGACCGAGGCCTACGATGCGGATCTCGGGAGCGTCGAGGGCACCGTCGTGGGGTTCTACCGCGCCTACGGGTATTCCACCACCTATTCGCTCCAAGGCAACATCGCTTACATCTACGACGATGGCAGCGCCGCCGAGCGCGCGATCTCCGACGCGTCCGATGCGACGTGGGTGGGCGCGCTCTTCCGCACCGCGAACCCGGCGGACGCGGAGCAGCTCGCCGACGAGATCGTCGACGTCCACGGGCGCACCATCGACGGTGCCTCAGCCGTCCACACCTCCCTCATCCGCTGGATGGGCGCCACGCCGGACACCGCCATCTGGAACACGCTCTACCAGATCGCGGGCATCCTCGCCGCCGTCGTGGTGGTGGCGGGCGTGTCGCTCGTCTACAACTCGTTCGCCATCTCGGTGGCCGAGCGCACGCGCCAGTTCGGCCTGCTCTCGAGCCTGGGCGCGAGTCGCCGGCAGCTCCGCCGCACCGTGCTCGTCGAGGCGCTCATCATCGGCGGCATCGGCATCCCCGCCGGGCTCCTCCTCGGCCTTGCCGGCTGCTTCGTGGTGTTCGGCCTGCTCGGCGACGGCATCGCCGCACTCTCCGGCGGCGCGGCCGCGAGCGTGGTCGTGAGCCCTGTGGCGCTCGGCATCGCCGTGCTGCTCAGCCTCGTCACGCTTCTCGTGAGCGCCTGGGTGCCCGCGATCCGCGCGAGCCGCGTCTCTGCCGTGGACGCCATCCGCCAGACGCAGGACGTGCACCTCACCCGTCGGGCGCGCCGGGCACTGCGTCGCGCGGCACGGGGCGACGCGAACGGCACGGCCGGCACGGGTGCCCGCCCGCTCGGCCTCGCCGGCCGCCTCTTCGGCGTCCCCGGCTTCATCGCCCACCGGAACCTCACGCGCGCGTCGTCCAAGGGGCGCGTCACGGTGGCCGCGCTCGCCGTCTCGGTCGCGCTCCTCATCACATCGGGTTCCATCGCCGATGTCATGAGCTACGCGAGCGGCACCACGGTGGATACCATGGAGGGACAGGACCTCATCCTCTATATCGACGCCACGGGCGCCGGTGCGGACCAGTCGCTCGCGCTCGCAGACGGCAAGGTCGACGGCCCGGGCATGCAGGACGCGCTCGAGCGCTTCTACGCCGACGTGCAGGACATCGAGGACGCCGCGCCGAACGGCTATACGACCTCCTACGTCGCCGAGGCGCTCATGCCCGCGGGCATGCTCGATAGCGATGTCGAGAACCTCGAGAGCGGAGGCCCGCTCCTCGCGGACGGCTCGTGGTACGGCAGCGCCTACCTCGATTTCGTCGACGAGGCGAGCTGGGAGGCGTACGTCGATGCGCTCGGCCTCTCGCGCGATGCCTTCTGCTACCCCGCGCAGCCTCAGGCCATCGCGGTGAACGACTACGACGTCCATGACGGCGAGAAGTACAGCAACTACCAGCCGTTCCAGGGCACAGGCACGATCCGCTCGCTCGAATTCGCCGACCTCGACGGCCGCTTCATCTCCGGCATCGAGGACGACCCGGCAGGCGGCCTGCGCGCGCTGTACTACGACGACGAGGGCGAGCCGCACTACCTGCCCTATGCCGAGGCGGTCGCGCGCGAGCAGGACATCACGGTGGGCGCGCTCGCGAAGACGCGTCCCGGATGCACCACCGCCACGGGAACGCCCCAGCTCATCCTGCCCGCCTCCGCGATCGACCTCGCCGAGGGCGCCGGGTACGTGCGCGCGAGCATGTCCTTCGACACGGGCGGTGACGCGGCGCGCGCCAGCGAGGCGCAGGAGGCCATCGAGGACATCGCCGCCGACTACCCCGAGCTCGACATCACCTACACGAACGTCGCCCAGGGCAAGCTCCAAGCGCGCCTCATGGCCACCACGGTGAACACGTTCATCTACTGCTTCGCCGCCATCACCGGCCTCATCGCCGTGGCGAACGTGTTCAACACGCTCGCGAACGCGCTCATCCTGCGCCGCCGGGAGTTCGCGATGCTCAAGTCCATCGGCATGGGCAACCGGGCGTTCCGCCGCATGATCGCCTACGAGTGCGCGAGCTACGCGCTGCGCGGCTTTATCATCGGCTTCGTCGTCGCTGCGCTCGCCTCCTTCGGGCTCTACCAGTCCATGATGCTCTCGTACACCACCTACGAGTTCAGCCTGCCGTGGCTGCAGGTGGGCATCGCGGTGGTCGTGGTCGCCGCGGTGATCCTCGCGAGCGTGACCTACGCCCTGCGGCGCACCAACGCCGCGAGCGTGGTCGACGCCCTCCGCGCCGAATGAGTCATTGGGGACGGGTTCATTTGACTCACCGAGTCATTGGGGACGGGTTCAATTGACTCACCGAGTCAATAGGGACAGGTTCATTTGACTCAGGCATAGCGAAGACGCGCCCCGCCATCGACGGTCAACCGATGGCGGGGTGCGTTGTGCCAACAGGCATCTGTCCACGTTCTGGCACCCATCACAGCTCCCCCACAACCCCGATTTCCTCCGTGCGCAGTCCCCTTTCCGCTCGCCGCAGCGCGCAAACCGCCTACGGAAACCAGGCATTTCTACGCCCGGCGGCGCTCCCGCTGTGCTACTACAGAACTCCCCCACCACAAATTTGGGGCCCCGACATCGCGGCTCCGAAGCGGCGGACAGGAAGGAGCGGGTATGGCACGGCAACCGAGACAGCGATCCCAAAGCGGCTTCTATCACGTCATGGTGCGTGGCAACGGGCGACAGGTCATCTTTTCGAATGACACCGACCGGCGCGCGTTCCTGCACATGCTTCGCACATGCCTGGGCGACAACGGCATCGAGCTCATCGCGTGGTGCCTCATGGACAACCACGCGCACCTGCTGGTCTCGGATCGCGATGCCGAGCTGACCGCCATGATGCATGCGCTCGAGACACGCTACGCGCGCTATTTCAACGAGACCACCGGACACGTGGGGTCGGTCTTTCAGGGGCGCTTCAAGAGCAAGGCAATCGAGACGGACGCCTACCTGTTGCAGGCCGTCCGCAACATCCACGACAATCCGCGGGACAGGGGCTACGCGCGAGATGCCTATCCTTGGAGCAGCTACGGCGAGTACGTCGGCACGCCGAGCATCGTCGACCCCAAGCCCGTGCTCGAGCTCATCGGAGGCCGGGAGCGATTCGCCGCGTTCAGCGAGGAGGGCGGGCGCGATACCTATACGTTCGCGATTCCCGCGAAACTCGACGACGGGGAGCTCATGCAGGTGGCGAAACGCTTGCTGCGCGGCATGGCGCCGTACCTCGTCAAAACCCTGCCGGCAAAGAAGCGGCTCGCATGCCTCCAGGCGCTCAAGCAGGCGGGGCTTTCCATCCGAAAGATGGAGCGGGCGACCGGCCTTGGCAGGAACCTCATTCAACGCGAGCTCGCCCGAGAAGCGAACAGCGCGCAATGAGTCAATGGGGACGGGTTCAAATGACTCAGTGAGTCAAACGAACCCGTCCCCAATGTCTCACACGGGACAAAAGGGCGGCGTTTCGGGTTCTATCCCGAACGATGCATCCGCGAACGGCTTGACTTTATCGATGAACGGTATTATTAGTTTGAATACCAACTATTAATAGGATGACCAGAAGAGGAGCGCGATGCATCTACCGGAACCGATACCCGCACCCGGCATCTGCGATTCCCGCACCGAACCCACGTGCAGGGAAACCGCCCCAGCATGCGGGGCGGGCGCCGGCGATAGCCTCGCCTTCGGGATAGTGCCCATCCATCACCAGCTGCTCGTCGCGTTCTCGTACTCGAATCGCGCCATGCGCGCCCGCACGCGGCAGTGCGGCCTCATGCCGGGTCAGCCCAAGGTGCTCGAGCACCTCGCGCTGCACGATGGATGCACACAGAAGGAGATCGCGCAGTCGTGCGTCATGGACAAGTCGACCGTCACGAGCGTACTGGGGCGCATGGAAGATGCTGGGCTCATCGAGCGCTGCAGCAAGGCGGGCGATCGACGCGTCGTCGCCGTGTTTCTCACCGAGAAAGGCCGTTCCGCAGCCTCCGACGTGCTGGACTGCCGTAGCGAGGTCGATGACATCGCATGGCAGGGCCTCGATACCGACGAGCGCCGACGGCTTTCGCACTTGCTCGACCAGGTTATCCGGAATTTACAGCAGCATGAACAGGAGGATCGCGCATGAGTGAAGCGGCAGCGGAAGCAGAGGGCACGTGGGAGGATATGACGATCCTGGAGCGGGGCGGACGCATCGCGAAGCCGGTGCCGAGCACCTCCGCATCGACGCCGCAGGGGAAGGCGCGCTTCGCGGAGCGCCTGCGTTCGGAACGCCTCCTGCAGCGCTACATCTGGTTCGTCCTCGGCGTATGCATCAACAGCTTCGGCGTCGCGTTCATCACCAAGGCGGCGCTCGGCACCTCGCCCATCTCGAGCATCCCCTACGTGCTCGACCTGAAGCTGCCGCTCACCTTCGGCCAAACCACCTTCATGCTGAACCTCTTGTACATCGCGTTGCAGGTCGCGCTGCTCAGGCGGGACTTCAAGCCGTTCCAGCTCACGCAGATCCTGGTCAATGTCCTGTTCAGCGCCCTCATCGACGTCAGCATGGGCGCATTGGCCTGGTTCACGCCCGCGACGCTGCCCGCACAGCTCGCCTCGCTTGCGCTCGGATGCGCCATCCTCGCGTTCGGCGTCTCGGTCGAGGTCGCTCCGAACGTCATCGTCGTCCCGGGCGAGGGAATCGTGCGCGCCCTGTCCGCCGTCACCGAGAAACCCTTCGGATCGGTGAAGATGTGCTTCGACACCACGCTCGTGGTCATCGCTTGCGGGCTGTCGTTCATGTTCTTCGGCTACCTCAACGGCCTCGGCATCGGCACGATCGTCTCGGCACTCGCCGTCGGTCGCCTCTGCAACCTGTTCAACCGGCACGTCCCACTCCTCGCCCATATCGCGGAGCTCAGCCGCAGCTCAAAAGGGGCGCCGGAAGAGGCCCTCTAGAGGCGCCTCGGGTGAGTCAATGGGGACGGGTTCAAATGACTCAGTGAGTCAATG
>NZ_CAPF01000011.1:0-3697 GCF_000321165.1 Enorma timonensis | reverse complement strand
CCCTCCCGGCCGCCCAGTTCCTCACGGTCTGCCTCGTGACGCCGCAGAGCGCGGCGGCCTCCGACTGCGTCATGCCCTCCGCCAGCGCCCGCCTCACGGTCTCCCCGTCGTACATGCGGACCTCCCGTCCGGACGCCCCCCGGCGTCCAACTTTTTGTCCGCAGCCCCGGGTCTCCCGACAGGTCACTCTCGTGGGATGTAAAATAACCCCTGGGGTATTTTTACATCATCCCTGGGGTAATTTTGCAACCACGTTTACCTCGCAAAGCCCACGATTTTGTCCCTGCAAACGGCTATAATGCCCGTTGCAGCAGAACCATCCAGCCCAAGGGGGCTCGCACTCGATGCCGAATCGCGCAACCAAAGACTCCCACGCGCCCGCGCACTTCGCACCCGCGGACGCCGCCCCGCGCCGCAAGCGCAACGTTCCCGCCATCGTCGCCATCATCATCCTGGCGATCCTCGCCGTCGCATATGTCGCCGGAGCCGTCACGTTCTCGTTCATCTACTACCCCGGCACCTCGATCGCCGGTACGGACGTGTCGCTCAGCACCGCCTCCGATGCTGCCGAGCGCATCCGCGACGCGCGACCCGTATATACGCTGCATGTCGAGGGCGACGGCCTGACCTGGGACTATGCTCCCGAAAGCATCGACGACCTCATCGACGTGGACGCCATGGCGAACGAGGTGCTCGCGCGCAACGAGGCCTTCATCTGGCCGGCACGCCTCATCTCGGCGACCCTTGGCAGCAGCAAGGACGCGAAGACCCCCGTCGACCTCTCCGCGACGCCGGACTTCTCCGCGTTCTCCGCGACGTTCAATGAGACGGCGTTCGACGAGGAGCTCGGCGCGGCCGTCGACGCCCTCAACGAGGGGCGCTCTGGAACCTTCACCCCCGCGGGCGCCTACGACCCGGATACGAACACCTTCTCCCTCGAGCGCGCGGAGGCCGGACGGCAGCTCGACCGCGACGCGATCGTCTCCTTCGCGAAGCTCAAGCTCGCTGCCCTCGACGCCCAGGCGGACCTCACCGAGCTCGGCGAGGCGGCGTTCCTGCCGCTCGCGGACGGGCATACCGAAGAGGAGATCGAGGCATCCTGCACCGCCATGAACGAGCTCGTCGGCGCCGACGCCTCCCTCACGATGGGCGGCTCCGAGGTCGCCCGCGTGGATGGCGCGCAGATCGCCCAGTGGATCGCGCTCGACGAGAACCTCACGCCCCAGCTCGACGAGGAGGCCATCAACGCGTGGGTGAACAGCCTCGCCGATTCCCTCGACACGGTGGGCACGGAGCGGAGCTATACGCGACCGGACGGCAAGGCGGTCACGGTCTCGGGCGGGTCGTTCGGCTGGAAGGTCGACCGCGAAGCCCTCGCGCAGGCCGTTCACACCGCCGTGAGCGAGAAGCAGACCGGCCAGGTCGAGGTTCCCTGCACCCAGCAGGGCGACGTCTTTACCGCTCCCGGTGAGCGCGACTGGGGCGCCTACATCGATATCGACATCTCCGAGCAGTACGCGCGCTACTACGACGCGGACGGCAACGTGCTCTGGGAATCCGGCGTCATCACCGGCAACCCCAACCTCGGGCAGGACACCCCCACGGGCGTGTACTACATCAACAACGCGGCGCGGAACATCACGCTCATCGGCGCGGACGACCCCGAGACCGGTGAGCCGAAGTACAAGACGCCCGTGAGCTTCTGGATGGCGTTCGTGGGAAGCGCCGTGGGCCTGCACGATGCCACCTGGCAGGCGTCCAGCTCCTTCGGCGACCCGAACGCCTGCTACTACGCGGGCAGCCACGGCTGCGTGAACCTTCCCTATGACAAGGCGGAGGAGCTCTTCGGCATGATCGAGGTCGGCACCTGCGTCGTATCCCACATGTAGCGGAGGGCGCGATGGCCGAACGGATCCTGCTCGTCGAAGATGACCCTACGATCGTCGAGTCCCTCGGCGAGCTGCTGCGCAGCGAGGGGTACGCGGTCGACCATGCCGCCACGCAGGACGGGGCGCTTGCGGCGGCGCTCGGCACGGGCGGCGCGCATGCCGGCACGCCCGCGCCCTACGCGCTCGTCCTGCTCGACGTCACGCTCGCCCAGGGCAACGGCTTCGCGGTCTGCACGGCACTCAAGCAGGCGCGGCCGAACCTGCCCGTGATCTTCCTCACGGCGTCGAGCGACGAGTTCACCACGGTCGCGGGCATCCAGATGGGCGCGGACGACTACATCGCCAAGCCGTTCCGCCCCCGCGAGCTGCTCGCGCGCATCGCGGCGACCATCCGGCGGGCGCAGCCCGCGCAACGCGTCCTGCGCTTCGGGGCGCTCACGATTGACACCGACCGCGCGCACGTCGAGTGCGACGGCGCCGAGCTCGCGCTCTCCGCCCTCGAGTACCGGCTGCTCTTGCTCTTCGCCCTGAACCCCGGCAAGCTCGTCACGCGCGAGCAGATCCGCACCGCTCTCTGGGACGACGCGGGGACCTACATCGAGGAGAATACGCTCTCGGTCTACATCAAGCGCCTCCGCGACAAGATCGAGGACGACCCCGCCCACCCCGTCCTCATCGAGACGGTGCGCGGCCTCGGGTACAAGGCGTTCGGTTAGGGGGGGTTCCGTGCTGCGCAACCAGGAAGTCGCCCGAGCTGCGGCCGCCTCGCTCGCGCTCGTGGCAGCATGCGCCGTCGCCGCGCCCGCCTTCGGTGCCGCGGGCCTCCTCCCCTGGATCCTCCTCGCCGCCGTCGCAGCCGCGGCCCCCTGGATCTGGCTCACCCGCAAGCGCTACCGAGCGATCGCGCGCCTGAGCCAGAGCATCGACGCGGTGCTCCACGGCGACCGCTCCATCGACCTTGCGAGCATGAGCGAGGGCGAGCTCGCCATCCTCGAGAGCGAGCTCGGCAAGATGGTCATGCGCCTCAACCTCACCGCCGACGAGCTCGAGCGCGAGAAGCAGACGCTCGCGAACGGTCTCGCCGACATCTCCCACCAGATCAAGACGCCGCTCACGTCGCTCTCCATCACCACCGAGCTCGTGCGCAAGGCGCTCGACGCGCGCGGTGATTGCGCGGACGAGGTCGAGCGCCTGCACCGCATCGAGCGGCTTCAAGCGCATGTGGAGGACCTGGTCTCGACGCTGCTGCGGCTCGCCCGGCTCGACGCCGGCGCGCTCGCGCTCGCCCATGAGCAGGTGGATGTCTCGGATATGGCGCGCGACGCGGCGCGACCGCTCGCGATTGCCTTCGACCTCGCCGACGTGGCGCTCGAGCTCGACATCGAGGACGGCTGCTCGTTCACCGGCGACCGCGCCTGGACGGCCGAGGCCTTGGGGAACATCTTGAAGAACTGCCTCGAGCACACCCCGCGCGGCGGGCGCGTGACGGTCACGGCACATGAGGACGCCCTCGCCTGCCGCATCCGCGTTGAGGACACCGGTCCCGGCATCGCCGAGGAGGACCTCCCGCATGTGTTCGAGCGCTTCTACCGGGGCGCTTCCGACCGCGCGGGCGCGTCCGCTGTGAACCCCACGGGCGTGGGCATCGGCCTCTCGCTCGCCCAGGGGCTCATTGACGCCCAGGACGGCACGATCTGCGCCTCGAACGCCCGCGACGAGGCGGGCCGCGTCACCGGCGCCCGCTTCGACATCGCCTTCTTCAAAGCCATCGTGTAGCGAGCCATTGGAGCCATTGAGTCATTGGGGAC
>NZ_CAPF01000012.1:0-7238 GCF_000321165.1 Enorma timonensis | reverse complement strand
GCCGCGCCCACGGCGGCGAGGAGCGGCAGGACATCGGGGTCGGCGCGGTGGAGGCGCGCCTCCTGCGCCGCGAGCTCCTCGACCGTGAGGCCCTCCTCGACGGGTGCGACGCGCTCGAACACGCCGAGCCCCACCTGGGCGGACACCGCGCCCGGAGCGTGCAGCCCGCCACGTGCCGGGAGCGCGGCCCCGAGCACCTCGAGCGAGCCGGACGTCGGGCGCACGAGGCCAGCCACGGCGAGCAGCGCGTCGCGCGCCGCCTCGTGCGTGGACGAGAGCAGCGCGAGCACCTCGCCCGCCCGCACCTCGAACGAGGCGAACTCGAACGAGCGATACGTATGCCTCACATATGAGATGTCGTGCGCGCGCACGACGATGCCGTCATCTTGAGCCACGCGGCCTCCTCGACCGGGCGCGCCGCCATGCGCGAGCGTGCGGCGCGCGAACCTTTATCCCTACCTTAGTACCCTATTTTGGCACGGAATGGCCACACGCCCCGCATTCTTCTATGCCGTATAATGCTGAGCTGTTCCAAGCGACCTACCGGCAGCAGATAAGGAGCAGCCATGACCTCACCCGTCCGCGTCCGCTTCGCCCCCTCACCCACGGGCAAGCTCCACATCGGCGGCGCGCGCACCGCGATCTACAACTGGGCGTTCGCCCGTTCGAACAACGGCACGTTCATCCTGCGCATCGACGACACGGACCCGACGCGCTCGACCGACGAGAACACCCAGATCATCCTGCGCGCCATGCGCTGGCTCGGCCTCGATTGGGACGAGGGCCCGGAGGTGGGCGGCCCGTGCGGCCCGTACGCGCAGACGGAGCGCCTCGACCTCTACCGCGAGGCCGCCGAGCGCCTGCTCGCCGAGGGCAAGGCCTACCCCTGCTTCTGCACGCCCGAGCAGCTCGAGGCCGACCGCGAGGCCGCCCGCGCCCGCAAGGACCCCTTCCAGGGCTACCAGCGCCGCTGCCGCAACATCCCGGCCGACGAGGCCCGTGCGCGCATGGAGGCCGGCGAACCCTACACCATCCGCATCAAGGTGCCCGAGGACCGCGGCGACGTGGTCATCGAGGACGCCGTCCACGGCCGCGTGGTGTTCGACGCCAAGGAGCTCGACGATTTCGTGATCTTCCGCTCCGATGGCACGCCCACCTACAACTTCACCACGGTGGTGGACGACGCCGCCATGGGCATCACGCACGTGATCCGCGGCGACGACCACCTCTCGAACACCCCGCGCCAGGTCATGGTGTACGAGGCCCTGGGCGCGCCCGTGCCCGTCTTCGCGCACATCTCGATGATCCTCGGCGCGGACGGCAAGAAGCTCTCGAAGCGCCACGGCGCGACGAGCGTAGAGGAGTACCGCGACGCGGGCTACCTCTCGGACGCCTTCGTGAACTACCTGGCGCTGCTGGGCTGGTCGCTCGACGGCGAGACCACGATCATCCCGCGCGACGTGCTCGCGAGCCGTTTCTCGCTCGACCGCATCTCGAAGAACCCCGCGACCTTCGACCCCAAGAAGCTCGACTGGATGAACGCCGAGTACATCAACGCCATGGACGACGATACGTTCACCGAGCAGATCATGCTGCCCGCGCTCGAGGCGGCGGGCGCGAGCGCCGCGCGCGAGGCGCACCCGGACGCCTGGTGGAGCCTGCTCGCCAGCATCGTGCGGCCGCGCACGAAGATGCCCGCGGACGCCGCGCAGGTGGCCGCGCCCATCTTCGCCACCGCCGACACGCTCGCCTATGACGAGAAGTCCGTGGCGAAGGGCCTCGCGAAGGAGGGCATGGGGACGGTGCTCGATGCCGCGCGCGTGGCGCTCGGCACGCTTCCCGCCGACGCCTGGCACGCCGCCGAGATCGACGCCGCGCTCGAGCCCCTGCCCGAGACGCTCGACCTCAAGAAGCGCGTCGTGTTCCAGGCCGTGCGCGTGGCGGTGTGCGGCACCATGGTGAGCCCGCCCCTCGGCGAGACCATGGAGCTCGTCGGCCGCGACGACTGCATGGCGCGCATCGATCGCGCCCGCGGCATGGCGCTCTAGAGGCAGCGCGCCGCGCAGCGAGACGCGTGAGACAACGAGGCGGGGTCGGTGCCATTCCGCGCACCGACCCCGCCTTCGTTCTTATGTACGCGACGACAAGCGTCGCCGAGCCGCCGGGCAGCGCCCCGGAGCGTCGCCTAATGCTCGCGGCCGCCCGCGCCCGCGATGTCACCCTCGGGATGCTCCACGATCGCCTCGATGGCGCAGGTAAGGCCTGCGACCATGGTCTCGATCGGCAGCGAGGCCGTGCCCTCGGCGAGCGGCGCGGCCTGCTCGGTGGCATAGGGCACGTGGATGAAGCCGCCGCGCATGGCGGGATACTCGGTGGCGCACAGGTGGAGCACCGCGTAGAGCATCTCGTTGCAGCAGAACGTTCCCGCCGTGTACGACACCGCGGCGGGGATGCCCGCCGCGCGCATCTTCTCCACCATGGCGTGCACCGGCAGCGTCGTGAAGTAGGCGTCCGGGCCGCCCTCGACGATGGGCTGCGCGAGGGGCTGGTTGCCCTCGTTGTCCGGGATGCGCGCGTGCGCGTAGTTGATCCCCACGAACTCGGGCGTGATGTGCGTGCGGCCGCCCGCCTGCCCGATGCAGAGCGTCACGTCGGGCTCGTGCTCGGCCACCGCGGCGCGCAGCACCTCGATGTCCTTGCCGAAGACGACAGGCAGCTCCGCGCGGACGATCGACGCGCCCGCGATGGTGTCCGGCAGGCGGCGCACCGCCTCGAGCGCCGGGTTGATGGCCGCGCCCTCGAAGGGCTCGAAACCGGTGACGAGAATCTTCATGGTCTGCTCCTACTCTCTCAGCGGACGCGCGGCGCTACGCGAGCACGATCATGTACACGATCTGCACCGCGAGCATGACGAGCGCGATGGGTATCTGCTTCTTGATCACGCCGTTGTTGTCCTTCATGTCCAGGATGGCGACGGGCACCATGTTGAAGTTCGCCGCCATGGGCGTGCAGAGCGTGCCGCAGTACCCGCACGTGAGCGCTATGCTGCCCACCACGACCGGGTCGGCGCCGAGCGCGAGCACGAAGGGCGCGCCCACGCCGACGGTCATGACGGTGATGGCCGCGAACGCGTTGCCCATGACCATGGTGAAGACCGCCATCCCGATGCCGTAGACGATGATACCCACGATCATGTTACCCTCGGGAATCACCGACGAAACGATGCCCGAGATGACCTCGCCCACGCCCGCGGCGGTGAAGACCGAGCCGAGCGCGGCGAGCAAGATGGGCAGAAGCGACACCGGACCCACCGCATCGAGCATCCGGCGCGCGTCGTTCAAGAACACGGTCGGCGTGTTCTTCTTCGAATACAGATGCATGATGAGCGCCGCGGCGAGGACGCCCACGCCGATGCCCACGAGCGAGCTCACGGGCGTGAAGAGCGCGAACGCGAGCGCGAAGACGCCGATGCAGAGCGCCGGGATGAAGATCTTCATGCCGATGGCGTGGAAGTTGCCCTCCATCTCGCGCTCCGTCGGGGCGTCGTTCGTGCCGGGCGTCACGCGCTTGAGCACCGCCGGCACGACCATCACGATCACGAGCGCACCGGTGAGCGCGCTCGGCAGCCAGCGGCCCATGATGAAGAGAAAGCCCAGGATGCCCCAGAACAGCGCGCTGCCCACGCGGTGCTCGTTGCCCTCGTCGCGCAGGTTCTTCCACGCGGTGTAGAGCGCCACGATGCCGTTGGCCACGTAGAAGATCTCGAGCAGCTTATCGGAGAGCGTCACGTCGGGGCTCATGTAGAACTCTATGGGACCCATGCTCACTCATCCCCTTCCTCGAACACGTCCGGATCGGGCGAGGCCGCCGCCTGCTTGGCGTAGGCACGGTCGAGCAGCAGGTAGAGCGCGATGGTGAGAACCGTCGCGGTGATCGCGATGGGCACCTGCACGAGCATGAGGTCGATGAGCTCGGTCTGGTAGCCCAGGTCCGCGAGCGTCCCCTGCACGAGCAGGGCGCCGGAGGTTCCCACGAAGAGCATCTGGCCGAAGAACCACGCGACGTTCTCCATGCCCGAGGCCATGCCCTTGATGTTCTCGAGGTACGCCTCGGTCAGCTTGCCGGCGCGGTTCTTCGCCGCCGCCTGCGCCATGGGCATGACGATGGGCCGCACGAAGCCCGCGACGCCGCCGAAGCTCACGTTGAAGGCCGCGAACACCAGGCGGAAGATGCCGTAAAGGCCCACCACCATGCCGGCGCACGCGCTCTTCGCCTTCTGCATGAGGGCGGCGGCCGCCTGCTTCAGGCCGTTGCGCTCGAGCGAGCCCGTCACCACCATGACGATGATGAAGATGGGGATGCTCCGGTTGCTCACGAAGCTGTTGCCCAGGGTCTCGAGGAACTCCATCGGGTTGAGCCCGCCGGCCAGGGCCGTCGCGACGGCGGCGACCATGATGACCAGGATGGAGTCGAGCTTCAGGGCGAAGCCCACCACCAAGATGACGATGCCTATGAGTGTGATGTACTCCATGCCGTCTCCTTCCTTCCGCGCACGGCCGACGGCGCCGGCTCCCCGTTTCGCGGTGTTGTCCGCACGGAATGGTATCTATGATACAAGTAACGCGCGTGCGGTGTCGGAGCACGCGGTGAGGAGGGCGCACCATGGCACGGGAACGGGACATCGAGCGGACGCTCGTCGTGGGCGACATGCACGGCAAAGAGGAGGTCATCCTGCCCCGCGTCGACGCGGCGGTCGAGCGACTCGGCTGCGCGCGCGTCGTGTTCTGCGGGGATTACGTCGACGAATGGCATTCGAGCATCCTGGGCATGCGCGACGCGATGCGGGCGCTGCGCTCCTGGGTGCTCGAGCGGCGCGCAGGCGGGCTCGCGGTCGAGCTCGTGGCCGGCAACCACGACCTGCAGTACCGGCTGCGCGAGCCGGGGCCGGGCACGCACACGGCGCTCTTCGACGAGGTGGCGCTCCTTTTGGACGAGCTCGGCGTGCGCGCCGCGACGGCGGTGGGAGAGGCGCTCGTGACGCATGCGGGCGTGACGCGCGCCTGGGCGAACGACTGCCTCGACCTCGCGGAGGGCACGGATGCGGCGGCCCTCGCCCGCCAGCTCAACGCCCTGCTCGACCATGGCGAGAAGATCTCGCTGCGCATGCTCACCCAGGCGGGCGCGGGGCGCGGCGGCAGGGAGCTGCCGGGGCCGGTCTGGGCGGATCGAGGCGAGCTCTGCGCCGACCCCCTGCCCGGCTTGGACCAGATCGTGGGGCACACGCCCGTGCCCACCGTCGAGGTGCGCCCCATCGATGCCGGGGACGGCGCGCAGGCTCCCGTCCGGCTCGCCTTCTGCGACACGTTCAGCTTGACGAGCCGGCTCTCCCCCATCGGCGACGGCAGCATGCTCGTCGTGGATGGGGCGGGCATGCGCGCCGTGGGCGACGAGGAGCTCGGCCTCCCGCCGTGGAAGCCCGCCGTCTGGGACTGGATGACCACGCGCTTCCACGCGCTTTGATAGAATCCAAGCGACTGATGTATACCAAGATGTGAGGAGTGCCGATGGCGAACGGAAGCGCCACGATGTCCGCGTTCGAGATCCTGGGTCCCATCATGGTGGGTCCGTCGTCCTCGCACACCGCGGGCGCGCTCAGGCTCGCGCAGGTCGCCGCCTCGCTCATGGAGGCGCCCGTCGCACGCGTGCGGTTCGTCCTGCACAACAGCTTCGCGCACACCTACCGCGGCCACGGCACGGACCGCGCGCTCGTCGCGGGCATCCTCGGCCTCGCTACGGACGACGAGCGCATCCGCGACGCGTTCGACCTCGCACGGGAGCGCGGGCTCGCCTTCGAGTTCGTCCGGGGCGCCGACGATACCCACCTGCACCCCAACACCGTCGACATCGAGATGGTCGATGGCGCGGGCGCGTCGTGCTCCGTGCGCGGCGAGAGCCTCGGCGGCGGGCGCGTGCGGCTTTCGCGCATCAACGGCGTGGGCGTGAAGATCACGGGCGAGTACGACACGGTCTTCGTCGCGCACCGGGACGCCCGCGGGGTGCTCGCCGCCCTCACCGTGCTGCTCTCGACCTACGGGCTCAACATCGCGTTCATGCGCACGTACCGCACCGAGCGCGGGGGCGCCGCGTACACGGTGTTCGAGCTCGACGAGCTGCCCCGGGGCAGTCAGCTCGACGCCCTGCTCCAGGCGCTGCGCGCCCACGAGCACGTCGAGGTGGCGACGCTCATCCGCATGCCCGGGACGACGGCCGCGCCCGAATCCGGCGAGCTCGCGCCGAACTTCGCGGACGCGTGGGAGCTCCTTGCCCTCTGCGAGCGGGGCGGCCGCTCCCTCGGCAGCATCGCCCGCGCCCGCGAGGAAGCGCTTCTGGGCGCGGATGCCGCGGCGCAGGCGATGCGGCGCGTCATCGAGATGATGCGCGCCGAGACGACCGAGCCCGTCGAGCACCCCGTGCGCTCGCTCGGAGGCCTCATCGGCGGCGAGGCGGCGCGCGTACATGCCGGGGCGGACCGCTTCGCGGACGGCCTCATGGGGGCGGTCCAGACCGATGCCGTGGCGCGCGCCATGGCGGTGCTCGAGCGCAGCGCCTCGATGGGCGTCATCGTCGCCGCCCCCACGGCGGGATCGGCCGGCATCGTGCCCGGATGCGTCCTCGCCGCGGCGGCGCATCTCGGCGCCGACGACGCCGCGGTCGCCGAGGCGCTCTACGCCGCGGCCGCCATCGGCCTCATCCTCACGTTGAATGCGAGCGTCTCCGGCGCGGAGGGCGGCTGCCAGGCGGAGGTCGGGAGCGCGGCGGCCATGGCGGCGGCGGCGCTCGTGCAGCTCTTCGGCGGGACCCCGGAGCAGGCGCTCGACGCCGCGTCGCTCACCCTCGCGAACCTCCTCGGCCTCGTGTGCGACCCGGTCGGCGGCCTCGTCGAGGTGCCCTGCCAGGCGCGCAACGCCATTGGGACGGCCGCGGCGTTCTCGTCCGCCCAGCTCGCGCTTTCCGGCGTGCGCCCGCTCGTCCCCTTCGACGAGATGGCCTCCGTCATGCGCAGCGTCGGCGCGGCGCTGCCCGCGAGCCTGCGCGAGACGGCGCAGGGCGGCATCGCCCAGGCACCGAGCGCCTGCCGTGCCTGCACCGGCTGCGCCTGACGGCCGGATGTAAAAATACCCCAGGGGTTATTTTACATGGGTCGCGTGGGGGGACTGCGGACGTTTTCCTGTACACCC
>NZ_CAPF01000013.1:0-45339 GCF_000321165.1 Enorma timonensis | reverse complement strand
ATGGGGACGGGTTCGTTTGACTCAGTGAGTCAATTGAACCCGTCCCCAATGGCTCCCGCGTCCCCAATGGCTCCCGATGGCTCCCCCCGACGGCTTCGACGCCCCGAGTTAGCGCACGATGGTGCCGACCGCTTCCACGACGCTCTCGATGAGCCCGGCGCGCACCGCCTCGGCGGTGGCGAGCGTGCCGTTCTTCACGGCCTCGACCGACGTCGCGCCGTGGCCAATGAGCACCACGCCGCGCAGGCCGAGCAGGATCGCGCCGCCCTTCGCGTCGCCCGAGAGCTTCTCCTTGATGGCGGCGAGGTCGTTCTTGATGAGCAGCGCCGCGATCTTGCCCTTGAGCGAGCCCAAAAGGGCGCCCTTGAGCTCGGAGAGGATGAACTTGGCCGCACCCTCGGTGGCCTTGAGCGCCACGTTGCCCGCGAAGCCGTCGGCGACGACCACGTCATAGGAGCCAGAAACGATGTCGCTACCCTCGCAGTTGCCCGCGAAGCCGTCGAGCTCGTCGCGCATGAGGGCGAAGCACTCCTTGGTGAAATGCGAGCCCTTGGTGTCCTCGGTTCCGTTGGAGAGCAGGCCCACGCGCGGCTGCGCAATGCCGCAGACCACGCGCGCGTAGGCGGCGCCCATCTGCGCGAAGCGGAGCATGTCGCCCGGCTCGACGTCGGGGTTGGCGCCCAGGTCGCAGAAGACGGTGAGGCCGTTCGCGCGGTTCGGCACGGCCGAGGTGAGGCAGGGGCGGAGCGGCCGGAGCTCGCCCGCCTCCTCGAACTTGAACGGGGTGACGTAGGCGGTCGCAGCGGCCGTGATGGCGCCCGTCGCGCCTGCGGAGAAGAAGCCCTGCGCCGTTCCCTTCTTCACCGCGCGGCATGCCACGACGATGGAGGACTTGCGCTTGGACATCACCGCCTTGATGGGGTCGTCGGCCATGTCGATCACGTCCGGCGCCACGAGCGCCTCGACGCGCGGGCGGCTCTCGGCGAACGGCGCCACGACCTCCTCCGGGCCGACCGCCAGCACGGTGAGCGCCGCATCGGCTGCGAGCGCTGCGTCGATGCCGTCGAGCACGACCTGCGGTTCCTCGTCGCCGCCCATGACATCGACGGCGATGCGCACCTCTTCCATACCAGACTCCCTCTCGATATAACGAAATGGCCGACTCACCGAGCCGGCCACCCACATCGCACAACTCCCGAGCGCATGCGCTACTCGGTGACGATGACCTCGCGATCCTTGTAGAAACCGCAGTTGGGGCACACGTGGTGCGGAAGCTTCACGGCGCCGCAACGGGGGCAGGTGGAACGGGAGGGGGCATCGATCTTCATGTTGGCCGAACGGCGGTGATGCGTGCGGATGCGACCCTGCTTTTGCTTAGGTACTGGCATGATGACCTTCCTTATATACTCACTATAAGGCACGAATACGCGCAAGCAGTGATATTAGCACACTGCATGATGCCCTGTACAGGGGATTTTGTGTGTGGAAATGATAAAAAGCAGCCTGTCTGAATTTTATCATTCGTCGAGCTTGAGGTTCTTGAGGACCGCGAAGGGGTTGTCCGCGCCCGCGGCGTCCTCCTCCGCCGCCCGCTGCGCGCAGTCGCATTGCTCGTAGTTGAGGTTCGCGCCGCACGTGGGGCAGAGCCCCTTGCAGTCGGGCTTGCAAAGCACGACGAACGGGGTGTCCGTGATGACGGCGTCCGCGATGGGCTCGGCGAGGTCGATCTCGCGCTCAGGCCCGATCACCTCGAAGCCGTCCTCGTAGGCCTCCGGGTCGTCCGGCTCGTCGAAGAGGTAGTACTCCTGGATCTCGCCGGCGATGTCGAGGTGCGCCGGGTCGAGGCACATGTCGCAGGTGCCCGTCGCGTGGGCGCGCACGATGCCGCTCACGAGCACGCCGTCGCCGGCATGCGTGAGCACGACATCGTAATCGATGCCGTCCTCGAGCGCGAACTCCTTATCGCCCACGGTGTAGGAGGCGGCATCGACCTTCCCCGAGACGGGGTAGCTGTCGCCGGGATGCTCGAGGTGGTCGGCGAGCGCGACGACCACGGGATCGAAGAGCGCCATGGCTACCAGGCACCATTCTGGTTCTGGGCGTTCGCGCCGTCGTTCAGCTGCTGGCGGCAGCGCGAGACGGTCGCCGTGAGCGACTTGAGGTTCTCCTCGAGGTGCGTGAAGACCTGCTCGGCGTAATCCTCGGCGGCATAGCGCGTCTCGCGCTCGTACTGCTGCGCGCGGTCGCGGATGTCGTCGGCCTGCTGTTGCGCGAGGCGGACGATCTCCTGCTCGCTCGCGATCGTGAGCGCCTGCTGCTGGGCGTCGGCGACGATGGAATCGGCCTGCGAAGCGGCGGAGGCGATGAGCTCGTCGCGCTCCTTCAGGATGCGCCGCGACTTCTGCCACTCCTCCGGGTAGCTCATGCGGATCTCGTCAAGGATATTGAAGAAGACCTCGGTCTCGATAACTTTGAACTGCGCGTTCTTGCCGAAGGGAGGCTTTGCCTCCTCGATAAGCCCCTCGAGTTCGTCTACCAAGCTCTCGATCCTCTCACCAGGAAAGTTATCGCCCGGCATCCGGTCTCCTTTCATAGACAGCCATATCGTTTCCCATGGTACCACATGGTTCGGCGTATACCCCTAGAAGCGCTCCCTGAGCGCCGCGACCACATTTGGTGGAACGAACTCCGAGACATCCCCGCCGAACGATGCGATCTGGCGCACCACAGAGGACGACAGGTAGCCGTACTGCGGGCTGCTCATGACGAAGATGGACTCGAGCTCCGGGTCGAGGCGGTAGTTGAGGTCCGCCTGCTGGAGCTCGTACTCGAAATCGGTCATCGCGCGGAGGCCCTTCACCACCGCGCCGGCGCCCACCTCGCGCGCGAAGTCGACGAGCAGGCCCGTGAACGGCAGGACGTCCACGCCGTCGATCCCCTCGGCGGCGAGCGCGTCGCGTGCGAGGTCGACCCGCTCCTCGAGCGAGAAGGTGGTGCCGACGCCGTTCTTCCCGAGCGACTCCGCCACCGCGACGGTGACCGCAGAGCACATGCGGCGGGCGCGCCGCACGACGTCGATGTGGCCATAGGTGATGGGGTCGAACGTGCCGGGAACGAGGACGTGTTCGATTACCTGCTGCATGCCGTTCCCCTCTCAGAGCGGACGATTCAAACGGGTGTTAGGGTAGCACGTCATCGGCCGGCCGGGCGCCGGGCGCGCAATCGGTACGAGATGCCCATGTAAGGACGTCGATCACCGTGGAGCCGTAGCGCTTCTCGCGCACAAGCTCGAAGCCCGCGGGGCGCGCGCCCGGCATGTCGGCGCGATGCTCGAAGAGCGCGATGGCGCCCGGGCGAACGAGGCCCGCGGCCGCGAGTCCCTCGAGCAGCTCCTCGGCCGGCGCGGGGCCGAGCGCGTAGGGCGGGTCGATGAGCACGAGGTCGTAGGGGGCGAGCGGCATGCGGCCGCGCGCGAGGTGCGCGAGGACGTCGCCGACGACGACCCGCCAGGCATCCCGCGGCGCGCGAACGGCCTCGAGGTTGCGCCGGACGAGCGCCGCAGCGCCCCGATCGATGTCGAAGAACGCGCACGAAGCCGCCCCGCGCGAGAGCATCTCGATGCCCATCGCGCCGGAGCCCGCGAACGCGTCGAGCACGCGCGCGCCCTCGATGCCCTCCGCGAGCGCCGATTCCGCGATCGAGGCGCAGGCCTCGCGCACCCGATCGGTCGTGGGGCGCGTCACCTCGCGCCCGCGCGGCTCCTCGATGCGCCGCCCGCGCCATGTGCCGCCGACGATTCTCATCCGCCGCCCACCTCCTTGAACACGTCGCCATAGCGCCGCACGACCTCGTAGCGCAACGGAAGGGTCGCGGGCGCCTCGAGCGCATGAGCATAGCGCAAGATCTCGCGCGCATCCATATGCGCCGCCTCGATGATCGCCGAATCCGCGTCGAGGTCGACGAAGCGCAGGAACACCCCGCCGTGCTGGCGCAGGCCGAGGATCTCGCCCTCGTGGCGCAGGCGCAGGTCGAGCTCGGCCAGGGCGAAGCCGTCGGAGGTGCGCTCGAGCGCCTCGAGCCGCTCGCGAGCCGTCGAGCGGCCGGACGCGGCGTCCGCGCGCCCCATGATGAAGCAGCGGCCGGGCACGTCCCCGCGGCCGACGCGGCCGCGCAGCTGGTGCAGGGTGGCGAGACCGAAGCGGTCGCCGTCCTCGATGAGCATCACCGTCGCCTCGGGCACGTCCACGCCCACCTCGACGACCGTCGTGGCCACGAGGACCTGCGCCTCCCCCGTCCGGAAAGCCTCGATGGCCTCGTCCTTCTCGCGCGCGGAGAGCTTGCCGTGGAGCGCCCGGACGGCGATGCCGGGCAGCACCTGCCGCAGGTGCTCGACCTCGCGCTCGACGCTGTGGAGGCGCGGAGCCGCTCCCCCGCCCTCCTCGTCCGCCGCGCGCGCGGCCGGCACGTCGTCGAGCTCGGAGGCGTCGTCGCCCTCCGCGACGAGCGGGCAGATGACGTAGGCGCGCTGGCCGGCGGCGACGCAGTCGCGTATGGCGCCGTAGGCGATGTCGCGGTTCGCGGGGGTGAGCACCTTCGTGGTCACGCCGGCGCCCGCGCGCGGCCGGGTGCGGATGACGCTCGTGTCGAGGTCGCCGTAGACGGAGAGCGCGAGCGTGCGCGGGATGGGCGTCGCCGTCATGACGAGCAGGTCCGCGCCCTCGCCCTTCGCGCGCAGGGCGTTGCGCTGCCGGACGCCGAAGCGGTGCTGCTCGTCGATCACCACGAGGGTGAGCCGCTTGAAGGCCACGTCGTCCGAGAGCACCGCGTGGGTGCCGAAGAGCACGGTGAGCTCGCCCGCGCCGAGGCGCCGCACGATCTGGGCCCGCTCGGCGGCGGGGGTCGCGCCCGTGAGGAGCGCCCAGGAAATGCCGGTCGCGTCGAGCACGGGACCGCATTTCACGGCGTACTGCTGCGCGAGCACGCTCGTCGGCGCCATGACGCAGGCCTGGGAGCCGGTGTCGGCAACCGCGGCGAGCGCCATGCAGGCCACGGCGGTCTTGCCCGTGCCCACATCGCCCAGGAGCAAGCGGTTCATGATGTGGCGTCCGTCGCGCATGTCCCCGAGGATCTCCGCGACCGCCTGGTCCTGCTCGTCGCTCAAGGTGAAGGGCAGGGCGCGCCTGAGCGCCTCGACGTGCGCGCCCGCCACGTGCGCGCAGGGCGCGACCCCAAGGAGGTTCGCGTCGTTGCGCACGCGCAACCCGAGCTGCAAGATGAGCAGCTCGTCATAGGCGAGGCGCTGCCGGGCGCGCTCGCGCTCAGAATCGGAAGATGGGAAATGCAGGGCGCGCACCGCGCGGGAGGCGCTCATGAGGCGGCGCCGCGCCCTCAAGCGCGCGGGCACCACGTCGGGAAAGCCCTCGACGCGCTCGAGCGCGCCGGCGACGATCCGGCGCATCCACGCGACGGAGATGCCCTCGCCCACCGGGTGCACGGGCAGGATGGAGCCCGCCGCCTCGCGCTCGTCGAGCTTCTCATAATGCGGCGAGCTCATCTGCTTGAAGCCGTAGGAGAACTCGACCTTGCCCATCACGGCCAGGCGGTCGCCGGCCTTGAGCTGCTGGGCGATCCAGGGCTGCTTGAAGAACGCGACCTGCATCACGCCCGTCTCGTCGAGAAGCGAGACCTCGACCACGGAGAGACGCGGCTTCGGGCGCTTCTCGCGCACGCGGTCGACCGTCGCCACGACCGTGCACACCGCGCCCAGGGGCGCCTGCTCGATGGTGTAGGCGTGCGTGAAATCGAGGTAGCGGCGCGGAGCGTGCATGAGGAGGTCGCCCACGCGCTTGATCCCCAAACGCCTGAGCGCCTCCTCACGTGCACCGGAGACATATTTGAGCCGCCCGATGTCCTCGTCGAGCGCGCCGGCGGCAAGCAAGCGCTCGCTGGCCGGCGAGAGCGAATACGTGCGCTCGGAGGCGGGCATGCGTCTACTCGATCGAGAAGATCACCGGGTAGAGCGGCTGCTCGCCACGGTGGGAGTCGATCTCGAGGTCGGGCTGGGCCTCCTCGATCGCGGCGATGAGGTCCTCGAACGCCTCATCGGAAAGGTCGGAGCCAGCGAGGATCGTGAGCGAGTCGCCCTCCTCGTCCTCCTGCATGCGGTTGATGCAGTCGAGCGTCACCTGCTTCACGTCGGAGCCCACGACGTCGATCGAGCCGCCGATGATGCCCATGACGTCGCCCGCATGGATGGGCGAGCCGTCGGACGCGGAGCTGTCGCGCACGGCGGTGGTGACCTCGCCGTCGCGCACCTCCGAGAGCGCCTCGGTCATCGCGGCGACGGCGTCCTCGAGCGAGGAGTCGGGCAGGACGGCGAAGAGCGCGGAGAAGGCCTGGGGCACGGTCTTGGTGGGCACGACGGCGACGCGCTTGTCGGTGCAGGCGCTCGCGGCGGCCTCGGCGGCCATGCGGATGTTGCCGTTGTTGGGCAGGATGATGACGGACTTGGCGTTCACGCGGGAGACCGCATCGAGCAGATCGGCGGTGCTCGGGTTCATGGTCTGGCCGCCGGAGACGATCTCGTCCACCCCGAGCGACTTCAGGATCTCGGCCTGGCCGGAACCGGCGGCGACGGCCACGAAGCCAAGCGGCTTGGGCGGCACGGCAGCGGCGGCGTCCTCGTCCGCATGGATCTTCGCGGTGCGCTCGGCGCTCTCCATATCCATGTTGTGGATGAAGACCTCGTAGACCTGGCCGAGCTGGAGCATGTGCTCGAGCACGAGGTTCGGCGTGTTGGAGTGGACGTGGATCTTGTAGTCCGGGTACGCGCCCACGAGGAGCTCGCAGTCGCCCATGGAGGCGAGGAAGGCGAGGCACTCGTCCTCGTCGAAGGGGGCGTCGGCCTTGAAGAGGAACTCGTTGCAGTAGCGGTACTCCGAGCCCTCCCAGTCGTCGTTCGCCTCGATCTTCACCTGGGAGAGGGCGTCGGCGCGGGCGGCGTCGGCGTCGAAGGTGACGGAGAAGTCCTCGGCCTTGACCGTCGAGCGGCCGAACGCCGCGGCGACGAAGTTCTCGAGGAAGATGGCGAAGCCGAACGCGCCGGAGTCCACGACGCCGTTCTCCTGGAGCACGGGCAGCAGGTCCGGGGTGCGCGCCACGGACTCGTAGGCCTCGACGACGATGGCGTCGAGCGTGGCCTCGACCGACTCGTGCGCCTTCGCGCAGGCGTCGGCGCGGGTGGAGATGTCGCGCAGGACGGTGAGGATCGTGCCCTCGACGGGCTTGCGCACCGCCTTGAAGGCGACCTTCACGGCATTGCGGAGCGCGGAGGCGATGTCGCCCGAGGTCACCGGGTCGTTAGCGCCCACGAGGCCCTCGGCCACGCCGCGCAGGATCTGCGAGGTGATGACGCCGGAGTTGCCGCGCGCGCCCATGAGCGAGCCATGGGTGATGGCGGCGGCGATGGCCTCCATGTCGGCGTCGGCGCCGAGGCCGGAAAGCTCGCGCACCACCGAGGCGAGCGTGAGCGACATATTCGTTCCCGTGTCGCCGTCAGGCACCGGGAACACGTTCAGCTTGTTGATGTCCTCCGCCTTATCGGAAACCGCGGCGGCAGCGATGGGAAAGCAGGTTCGGATGGTCTTCGATAGCATCTGCGCATCTCCGTCTATCTTGTGTGGGCGTACGTATCCGGGCTGGCTAGCCGCGGTTCTTCAGCGCGTCAACGTGGATGATAACCTTGAGCTTCGCGGGATCGATCTGCGCGATCTCCTGCAGGGTGAAGGTCACGGCGCTCGAAAGGTTCGCGCACACGGACTTCATGTTGACGCTGTCCTCGAGCACGACATGCAGGTCGACCTCGAGGTGATCCTCGCGCGTCGAGACGAGGACGCCCTTGCGCAGGCGCTCATTGACGAGGATGCGGACGCTGTCGACGCCCTGGAGCTGCTCGGCCATGCCCACCACGCCGTAGCAGGACATGGCGGCGTAACCGGCGATATCGGCGATGACGTCGTTCGAGACACTCAAAGATCCTGGTATGAGTTCAGACACGGGAATCTCCTTTTCTGATGCCCTGGCTTGGCATAGCGCGTACAGGGGTAATCGCAAATAGTTTACTACGTCGCGCGCCGTGCTGCAGGCGCGATGTGCCGCGCCCATGCGAACGACAAGTTCCCGGGCGTTCGGATGAGGGCATGCGCGCGAAATGACCGGGCTCCCAACGAAAAACCGGCGGCACCCGCTCGGGCACCGCCGGTTCGGCAACATATGGGGCTCGCGGCCGGAGGGACAGCCCTCCGCTCCCCTACTCCTCGCCCTCGTCGGCGAACTGGGCGTTGTAGAGCTCGGCGTAGAAGCCGTTTTTCGCGAGCAGCTCCTCATGCGTGCCGGACTCCACGATGTCGCCGTCGCGCAGCACCAAGATCATGTCGGCGCTGCGGATCGTAGAGAGGCGGTGCGCGATCACGAAGCTCGTGCGCCCCTGCATGAGGGCGTCCATGGCGCGCTGGATGCGCTCCTCGGTGCGCGTGTCCACGTTGGAGGTCGCCTCGTCCAAGATGAGGATCGGGCGGTCCGCGATGAAGGCGCGCGCGATGGTGAGGAGCTGGCGCTGGCCCTGGCTCACGTTCGAGGCATCCTCGTTGAGCTCGAAGTCGTACCCGCCGGGGAGCGTGCGGATGAAGTGGTCCGCGAGCGCGGCGCGGGCGGCGGCGTGGACCTCGTCGTCCGACGCATCGGCGCGGCCGTAGCGGATGTTCTCCAAGATTGAGCCCTTGAAGAGCCAGGTATCCTGCAGCACCATGGCGAAGTTGCTGCGGAGCTCGGCGCGCGGCATGTCGCGCACGTCGACGCCGTCGACCGAGATGGAGCCGGCGTTCACGTCGTAGAAGCGCATGAGCAGCTTCATGAGGGTCGTTTTGCCCGCGCCCGTCGGCCCCACGATCGCGACCGTCTGGCCGGGCTCCACCCGGCAGCTGAAGTCGTGGATGATGGTCTTCTCGGGCACGTAGCCGAAGCGCACGTGGTCGAAGGTGACGGCGCCGCGGCAGGCGGGCAGCTCGCGCTCGGGGGCGTCGGGCGTCTCCTCGGGCTCGGCGAGGAACTCGAACACGCGCTCGGCGGCCGCCGAGAGCATCTGGAGCATGTTCGACACCTGCGTGAGCTGGGTGATGGGCTGCGTGAAGTTGCGGACGTACTGCATGAACGCCTGGATGTCGCCCACGGTGATGGCGCCCGAGACGGCCAGGAACGCGCCGATCGAGACGACCGCCACGTAGGCCAGGTTCGCCACGAAGTTCATGATGGGCTGCATGAGACCGGAGAGGAACTGCGAGCGCCAGCCGGAATCGTAGAGCCCCTTGTTCTGGACGTCGAAGTCGGCGACCGCGCGCTCCTCGCGGTTGAAGACCTTGATGACGGTCTGGCCGGAGAAGCTCTCCTCGATGATGCCGTCGACGCGGCCGAGCAGCGCCTGCTGGCGGCGGAAGTAGCGCTGCGAGGTGCGCACCACGAGCACCACGAGCACGAGCGAGACGGGCACCGTGAGGAACGTGACGCCCGCGAGCACCACCGAGACGGAGAGCATCATGACGGTCACGCCGATGAGCTGCGTGATAGAGGTGATGAGCTGCGTGACGCTCTGGTTGAGCGACTGGCCGAGGGTGTCGACGTCGTTCGTCACGCGGGAGAGCACATCTCCCACGGAGTTCGTCTCGAAGTACCCGAGCGGCATGCGGTCGACCTTGGCGATGATCTCGCGGCGCAGGCGGTAGCACACGCGCTGCGTGATGCCCGTCATGAGCCAGCCCTGGAGGAAGTTGAGGAACGCGGCGAGCACGTACAGGCCGAGCAGCGTGAGGAGGATCATCCCGATGCGCGCGAAGTCGATCGTGCCCGTGCCGGCGACCTTCGCCGCGAGCCCCTGGAAGAGCTCGGTGGTCGCCTGGCCCAGGATGCGCGGGCCCATGACGTTGAACACGACCGAGCCGATCGCGCAGGCGATGGCGATAACGAGCGCGATGCGCTCATGGGCGATGTAGGCGATGAGGCGCTTGATCGTCCCCTTGAAATCCTTGGCGCGCTCAGCGGCAGGCCCGCGCCTTCCCATCGGTCCCGGCATCAGCGCTCACCCCCTTCCGGAATCGCGCCCTCAAAGGCGGCGTCCCCCGCAAGGCCAAGCTCCTCGGGAGAGAGCTGGCTCTTCGCGATCTCGAGGTACTCGGGGCACGTGCGCAGGAGCTCCTCGTGCGTGCCCTTGCCCACGACGCGGCCGTCGTCGAGCACGATGATCTGCTCGGCGTGCATGATCGTGGCGATGCGCTGCGCGACGATGATCACCGCGGCGTCGCCGGCGCGGCGCGCGAGCTCGGCGCGCAGGGTCGCGTCGGTCTTGTAGTCGAGCGCGCTGAACGAATCGTCGAACACGAGCACGTGCGGGCGCGGGGCGATCGCACGGGCGATGGACAGGCGCTGGTTTTGGCCGCCGGAGACGTTGGAGCCGCCCTGCGCGATGGGGCTCTGGTAGCCGTCGGGCTTGGCGTCGATGAACTCCGTGGCCTGGGCGATCTCGGCCGCGCGGAACATGTCTGCATCGGGCATCGCGGGGTCGGCGTACTTGATGTTGCTCTCGATGGTGCCGCTGAAGAGCATACGCTTCTGCGGCACGTAGCCGATCTGCCGGCGCAGCTCCTCGAGGTCGATATCGCGGATGTCCACGCCGTCGAGCGTGATGGAGCCCTCGGTGACGTCGTAGAGGCGCGGGAGCAGCTGCACGAGCGACGACTTGCCGCAGCCCGTCGAGCCGATGATGGCGCAGGTCTTGCCCGGCTCGGCGGTGAAGCTCACATGCTCCAAGGTGGGCACGTCGGCATCCGGGTAGGCGAAGGTCACATCGTTGTACGACACCACGCCGCGCCAGCCCTCGCCGTCCTCGCGCGAGACGCGATCCTCGGGCGCGGGGTCGGCGATGCTCGTGCTCGTGGCGAGCACCTCCTGCACGCGCTCGGCGGCCACGTCGGCGCGCGGCAACATGACCGAAATCATGGTGATGATCATGAAGCTCATGATGACCTGCATGACGTAGTTGATATAGGCCATGAGGTCGCCCACCATGATGGTGCCGGCGTCCACGCCCTGGCCACCGAACCACACGATGGCAACCGTCGAGGCGTTCATGACGATGAGCATGACGGGCATGAGCACCGACATGCACCGGTTCGTGAAGATGTAGGTATTGGTGAGCGCGCGGTTCGCCTCGTCGTAGCGCTCCTGCTCGAAGGCCTGGCGGCCGAAGGCGCGGATGGGCATGATGCCCGTGATGATCTCGCGCGCGATGAGGTTGTTGCGGTCGACGAGCTTCTGCATGATGCGGAACTTCGGCATGGTGACACCCATGAGCACGCCGATGGCGATGGCGATGGCCGCGACCGCCACCACGAGGATGGGCTCGAGGCCCACCGGGTTCGAGAGCACGCGGATGAGCGAGCCAATGCCCATGCACGGCGCGAAAAGCACGATGCGCATGCACATGACGAGCACCATCTGGATCTGCTGGATGTCGTTCGTGGCGCGCGTGATGAGCGACGCGGCCGAGAAGCGGTTCATCTCCGCGGGCGAGAAGTCGAGCACGCGCTCATAGAGGTCGTGGCGCAGGTCGCGCGCGATGGCGGCCGAGGTCTTGGACGCGTTGAAGGCGGCGAGGATGGCGCACAGCGCCGAGAAGAACGCGAAGGCGAGCATCTCCGCGCCCTGGCGGAAGAGGTAGGCGCTCTGCACCTCGTTGAGGTCGACGCCCACCTGCTCGTAGGCCTGCTTGACGTAGGCGATGGCGCGCGACTCCACCATGCTCTCGCCCGTATCGCCGAGCGACTGCACGATGGAGGCGCGGGCATCGGTGAGCTCCTCGCGCGAGATCGCGCCCGCCTGCACGAGCTGGGCGAGGTCGGTCGTGTCGATCGTGTCGCCGAAGAGGGCCTCGAGCTGCGCGGTGGGCACCTGCGCCTGCGCGCTGGAGCCCGCTGAGGAGTGCGAACCGAGCGCGTCGGCGACATCGCTCACGGGCACGCCCTGGTCGAACTGGTACACGAGCATCTCCGCCTCGCTCATGGGGCCGGCGAGGGAGGAGCGGTCGCTGTCCGTTCCGGTGAAGGTGCGGATGCCGTCCGACGCGGGCGCGCTGAAGGACGCCTCGACATCGGAGACCTCGCGGTCGGTGAGGAAGAGCTCCACCTTATCGAGGTCGGTCGCGCTGATCTTGTCGGGCACGGGGCTCTCGATGCCGCCCTGGCTGATGCCCACGTCCACGATGTCGCTCATGAGGCCGGGCAACGTGAGCTCGCAGTTCGCCTGCGCAGCGAGCAGCACGAGCGCGATGACGAGATTGATCATGTGGCCCTTGAGAAAGCGGAATATCTTCACCGGGCACTCCCCTCATACCAGATGACCCGGCACGCGACCAATGCCCCCAGGGCCGCGCCGACGCGGCGGTGAGGGTGGTGGCGACACCGGAACCATGGATTGCCAAGTAATATATTACGCACGTCGGACATGGCGGCGCACAAACGTGAGCAGATTTTTACCCTACCGCTTCCCGGCGACCCCCGCGGTTGCGGAATCTCCCGCGCGCGCCACAACTTCTTCATCATCCCGACCAACCCGCCGCCCGCATGCCCGGCACCGCCCTCCCCAGCGTGCGCACGACGAGGTCAGTGCAGCACAGCACTCTATATAATGATGTGCGGGGTCTTGCACGGGAGCGTGCCGGTGCGCGCAGGGGCCACCTCGATCGCCGTCACGGCCTTGCATGGTCAAAACGGCCGCGGCGATAAATCTCTTCATGAAGATTGCACGCATGACCACGGCTTTGTGCTATAGTTCCTATCTGTTTGTTCAGCCGGATAGTTCCAGACCACCCAAGGAGGGTTTGAATATGTCCAAAGTTTGCGAAGTCTGCGGTAAGCACCCCGTTGCTGGTCGCTCCATCAGCCACTCCCACCGCGTGACCAACCGTACGTTCCGCCCCAACATCCAGCGCGTCTACTGCGTGGTGGATGGCCAGCGCAAGAAGATGAACGTCTGCACCTCTTGCCTCAAGTCCGGCAAGGTGGCCCGTTCGTAACATTCCCGCTCCTTGGGATCTGATGCTTGATGCTATGGCGCACCCTCCGGGGTGCGCCTTTTTTATCTCGAGATACCGAGTTCCCCGCCCCAGGCGGCACGGTTCGCCGCCCGCCCTCCCCCGCTCCTCGAACCCGTCGGCAGGGATTGCGCCGGCCATCCCTCCCCACCATCCGCGACCGGTGGCGCGAATCCGCACCACCCCGCCGCGCGCACGCTGCGCGCGTATCCCCCCACTGCTTCTTCACAAGCTCTTCAAAGCGCTCACCAGCACGTTCATAATTGAAACGTTCAAAATTGTTGAAACGTTTAAAATCGCCATTTACCGGAATCTTACCGTTCGCCGAGAAATATCTTGCTAAAATCGAGGCCGTAGGATAGGTCACCATACGCAAGGAGAGACACATGGTGAAAAAGGCATCCGCGGTCCCTGAGGTCATCGACTCCGTCGACGCCCTCGAGGCCAAGCTTGCGCACATGCGCGAGGCCCAGAAGGTCTTCGCCACCTACACGCAGGAGCAGGTGGACAAGATCTTCTTCGAGGCGGCTATGGCTGCGAACAAGCAGCGTATCCCGCTCGCCAAGATGGCGGTCGAGGAGACCAAGCGCGGTGTGCTCGAGGACAAGGTCATCAAGAACCACTACGCCGCCGAGTACATCTACAATGCCTACAAGAACACGAAGACCTGCGGCGTCATCGAGCGCGACGAGGCCTACGGCATGACGAAGATCGCCGAGCCCATCGGCATCGTGGGCGCGGTCATCCCCACCACGAACCCCACCTCGACCGCGATCTTCAAGACCCTCATCTGCCTGAAGACCCGCAACGCCATCATCATCTCCCCGCACCCCGCGGCCGCCAAGTGCACCATCGAGGCCGCCAAGGTCGTCTATGAGGCGGCCGTCAAGGCCGGCGCGCCCGAGGGCATCATCGGCTGGATCGACCAGCCCACGCTCGAGCTCACGAACAAGCTCATGAGCGATGTCGACATCATCCTCGCCACCGGTGGCCCGGGCATGGTGAAGAGCGCCTACTCCTCCGGCAAGCCCGCCCTCGGCGTCGGCGCCGGCAACACCCCCGTCGTCATCGACGAGACGGCCGACGTGCTCAACGCCGTGAACTCCATCATCCACTCCAAGACCTTCGACAACGGCATGATCTGCGCGAGCGAGCAGTCCGTGACCGTGCTCGACTCCATCTACGACGAGGTCAAGGCCGAGTTCCAGCGCCGCGGCTGCTACTTCGTGAAGAAGGGCAAGGAGCTCGAGAGCCTGCGCGAGGCCATGTTCAAGAACGGCGCCCTCGACCACCGCATCCCCGGCATGCCCGCCGCCAAGATCGCCGAGCTCGCCGGCATCGAGGTGCCCGCCAAGACGAAGATCCTCATCGCCGAGGTCACCTCGACCGACCCGCTCAAGGAGGAGTTCTCCCACGAGAAGCTCTCCCCGGTGCTCGCCATGTACCACGCCAAGACCTACCAGGAGGCCGTCGACAAGGCCGAGCACCTCGTGCTCGCCGGCGGCCCGGGCCACACCGCGTCGCTGTACGTGCACCCCGCCGAGAAGGAGAAGATCGAGCTCTTCGAGAAGACCATGAAGGCCTGCCGCATCGTGATCAACACGCCCTCCAGCCAGGGTGGCATCGGCGACCTCTACAACTTCGCCATGAAGCCGTCCCTCACGCTGGGCTGCGGCTCCTGGGGTGGCAACTCCGTCTCCGAGAACGTTGGGGTGAAGCACTTGCTCAACATCAAGTCCGTCGCGGAGCGCCGCGAGAACATGCTGTGGTTCCGCGCTCCCGAGAAGGTGTATTTCAAGAAGGGCTGCACGCCCGTCGCGCTCGACGAGCTCGGTCGCGTCATGGGCAAGAAGCGCGCCTTCATCGTGACCGACCAGTTCCTCTACAAGAACGGCAACTGCCGCGCCATCGAGGCCAAGCTCGATGAGATGGGCGTCGCGCACGACTGCTTCTACGACATCCAGCCCGACCCGCGCCTGCAGGACGCCGAGCGCGGCGTGGAGCGCATGCGCCTGTTCGAGCCCGACCTCATCATCGCCGTCGGCGGCGGCTCCGCCATGGACGCCGGCAAGATCATGTGGCTCATGTACGAGCACCCCGAGGCGAACTTCGAGGACATGGCCATGGACTTCATGGACATCCGCAAGCGCGTCTACACCTTCCCCGAGATGGGCAAGAAGGCCTACTTCGTGGCCGTCCCCACCTCTTCGGGCACGGGCTCCGAGGTCACGCCGTTCGCCATCATCACCGACGCCGAGACCGGCATCAAGTGGCCCATCACCGACTACCAGCTCATGCCGAACATGGCCATCGTCGACGTTGACAACGCCATGACCGCGCCGAAGGGCCTCACCTGCGCCTCCGGTATCGACGTCATGACGCACGCCATCGAGTCCTACGTCTCCATCATGAGCTCCGACTACACCAAGGGCCTCTCCATGCGCGCCGCCAAGCTCGTGTTCGAGAACCTGCCCACGGCCTACGAGAAGGGCGCCGCCGACCCGCACGCCCGCGAGGAGATGCACAACGCCTCCTGCCTCGCCGGCATGGCCTTCGCGAACGCCTTCCTGGGCCTCAACCACTCCATGGCCCACAAGCTCGGCGCCTACCATCACCTGCCCCACGGCCTGGCCAACGCCGTCATCCTCACGCGCGTCATGCGCTACAACGCGGCCGAGAAGCCGGTGAAGATGGGCACCTTCTCGCAGTACCAGTACCCGCACGCGCTGCATGACTACGCCGAGATGGGTCGCTACTGCGGCTGCACGGGCAAGGACGATGCCGAGGTGTTCGAGAACTTCATCAAGAAGCTCGAGGGCCTCATGGACGAGATCGGCATCAAGAAGACCATCGCCGAGTACGGCGTGGACGAGAAGTACTTCCTCGACACCCTCGACGAGATGAGCGAGCAGGCCTTCAACGACCAGTGCACCGGCGCCAACCCGCGCTACCCGCTCATTTCCGAGATCAAGGAGCTCTACCTCGACGCGTACTACGGCCGCGAGCCGAAGTCCTACGAGGCGTAAGCACCGCGCACCCGCCGGCGCATAACGCGCCCACCTGATGCAGAGCGCCGTTCGCCTCGTTCGCGGACGGCGCTCTGCGCATCGAGGGGTACCATGAAGGCAAGGTTCACCCACAGAAAGGACGGTATCGCTATGATCCTCCCCGATTCCAAGATCGAGATCGCGCGTCGCGGCAACAAGGTCGTCTACGACCTGGGCGACAAGATCGCCAAGGTCTTCAACGAGACCAAGCCGGTCTCCGACGTGTTCAATGAGGCGCTCAACCTGGCGCGCGTCAACGAGTGCGGCATCCGCAGCCCGCGCGCGCTCGAGGTCGCCCAGGTCGAGGGCGACGAGACGGGCTGGGCGCTCATCACGAGCAAGGTGCCCGGCGTGACGCTCGCCGAGAAGATCGAGGCCGAGCCCCAGCGCTTCGGCGAGTACCTCGAGCAGTTCGTCGACCTGCAGATCGAGATCCACGGCTACTCCTCGCCCCTGCTGAACCTTCAGGGGCCGAAGTACGCGCGCATGATCAACGGCCTCGAGGCCATCAACGCCACGACCCGCTACAACCTGCTCGAGCGCCTCGACGGCCTCAAGAAGGGCGCGAGCGTGTGCCATGGCGACTTCAACCCCACGAACGTCATCGTGAGCGAGGACGGCACGCTCTCCGTCTGCGACTGGGCGCACGCCACCCAGGGTGCTCCCGAGGCCGACGTCGCCATGACCTACCTGCTCTTCTCGCTCACGAGCAAGGAGCAGGCCGAGGCCTACCTCGACGTGTACTGCGAGCGCGCCGACATGCCCAAGCAGATCGTGCGCCAGTGGCTCCCCGTCATCGCCGCCTCCGAGCTCGCGCGCGGCCGCAAGGTCGATGAGGAGTTCCTCATGAGCTGGATCGACGTCTTCGACTACCAGTAAGACGGGCTCTGAACGCACTTTAGCATGGAGCCCCTCGGCCTGTTCCCCTGCATCAGGCCGAGGGGCTCTTGCTATAGATGTAAATTTACCCCAGGGGTTATTTTACGTTCGCGGTGTAGGGTGTGCAGCAAAACGCGAGCAGTCCTTTCGCGAACGTAAAATAACCCCTGGGGTAAATTTACATTCCGAAGAGCCAGCAGACGAGGGTGCCGGCGTGGCAGGTGATGCGCGCGGGATCGGCCTCGATGACGTTCGAGATGCCCAGGTCGGAAAGGAGCGGCACCCGCGCATGGTCGAGCTCCCAGCGCATGCCGCGCTCCGACACCTCGACCCCTTCCGCGCCGAGCGGCACGAAGGAGAAGCGAACACCGCGCGCACCCGCGATCTCCCACGCCATGCCCCCGCGCAGCACGCGTCCCTCAAATGCGTCCTCGATCCATTCGACGCCATGGGGCCACGTCGCGAGCCGCCCGAGCACGGCGAGCGCATGGTCGGGCTTTCCGCCCGCAAGGCAGGTTGCGCGCACGGGCGCCCCGGGGTAGCGGGCAGCAACCTCCGCGAGCGCGAGGCCTAGGTCCGTATCGTCCTTATGCGGGTTGTAACGCACGACATCGAACGCGGCGGCATCCCCCTGCAGCTTCACGTGCTCAGCCGTGCGCACGCGCGCCGCACCCTCCGGACTCACCGAGTCGGCATCCCCGCAGAAGAGGTCGCAGGCCATCCCTGCCGCGATGAGGGCGTCGAGCCCGCGGTCGACCGCGACGATCGCCTGGCAGCCCCGCGCCGCGCGCCTGAGCGTCTCGGCCGATGCCCGCACGGGCGAGCCGCCCACCACGAGCACGGGCGCGGCGCGCCGCCCTCGGGCATTACGCGCCATGGCTCGCACCCACCTCGTCCCAGAACGCATCCCCCAGCTCGGTGAACTCGTCCACCGCGATGTCGGCGAGCGCGAACACCTCCTCGCGCGTGCCGCGCCCGTGCGGGTCGAAGATGCCGACCGTCCGGTACCCGGCGCCGCCCGCGCTCCTCAAGCCGAACGGCGCGTCCTCGAACACCCGCACCTCGCCGCGGGCGGGCACCTCGATGCCCTCGTGCGCGCATAGGCGGCTGAGGGCCAGATCGTACACGTCGGGGAAATCCTTCGAGCGGCCGGCCATCTCCGTCGTCACGATGACGGGGAAGAACCCCTCGAGGCCGTTCGCGGCGAGCCCGGCGCGAACGAGGTGCTCCGGCGTGGAGGTGGCGATGGCGCACGGGATGCCCGCCGCCTGCGCCCGGGCGAGGAAGGCCGGCACGCCCGCGCGGGCGGGCACCACGGTGCGGTAGGCCTGCAGCAGCATCTCGTCCAGGCGCGCGTACACATCCGCGCCGGACGCGCCCACCCCCCACGTCTCGTGGTAGGCGATGCACTCCTCCTCCACCGACAGCGACTCGAACCGCGCAAAATCCTCGGCCGTCGTCTCGACGCCGTAGCTCGCGAGCAACTTGGGCTGGATGTCGAGCCACATGCCCATCGAGTCGATGAGCGTTCCGTCGCAGTCGAAGATGAAAATGGGGGAAGCGGGCATGCTGGTTCCTTTCGCGTCGCGATCTTTCAGCATGGTAGCAGAGACGGCGCGTGCCGGCGGCGGCCCGATGAGTCAATTGAACCCGTCCCCATTGACTCGGTGAGTCAATTGAACCCGTCCCCAATGACTCCCCAATGGCTCCGTACCGCGACGGGGCGGCTTTGTCAAGCTCGTTCGTCCACGAACCAATACCTACCGTCCCTCGCCTCGTTGCGCCCTTGCCGCATCCCCGGTGGTATCCTTAACGTGTCCAGGTTCCACCCGCGCTCCGCCCGTGGAACGCGACCGATCGTGCTACCCGAGACGCAGCGGAACCCGCGACACAGGCTATGGGACGGCAGCCGTGAGCTGCCCGGACGATTGGAAGCGCACGTGGATACCAACATCACCGCAAGCGCGGAGCCCAAGGCGGGCACGTCATCTCCCGATGCTCAGGCACCCTGCCTCATCATCACCGATAACGACCGGTACCTCTTCGCCACCGGCACCTGGAACAGGAGCTGGGAGAAGCTCGGCGGCCACCCCGACGTCCAGGACGGCGTCGCGGGCTGGCACTTCGCCGTCTGGGCGCCCGATGTGCGCAGCGTCCACGTCGTCGGCCCCTTCAACGGCTGGGACGCGAAGGCCAACCCGCTCGCCCCGCTCGCCACGAGCGGCATCTGGCAGGGCTTCGTACCCGGCCTCGCCGAGGGCGAGCTCTATAAGTACGTCATCGAGACGCACGACGGACGGCTCCTCTACAAGGCCGACCCGTATGGCTTCTTCGCTGAGGAGCAGCCCGGCACCGCCTCGCGGCTCCAGGACCTCTCCGGCTACGCATGGGGCGATGAGGCCTGGCTCGAGGAGCGGCGCACCCACGACCACATGACGCAGCCGCTCAACATCTACGAGGTGCACCTGGGCAGCTGGAAGCGCCACGGCAACGAGCCGCAGGGCGAGCCCGGCCCGGACGGCACCTACCCCGGCCCCGGCGACCCCTTCCCCGCCCAGCGCGGCACGTTCTACACCTACGACGACCTCTCGGTGGAGCTCGTCGACTACGTTCGCGACATGGGCTACACGCACATCGAGGTCATGCCCGTCATGGAGCACCCCTTCGACGGCTCGTGGGGCTACCAGGGCACCGGCTACTACGCGGCCACCGCGCGCTACGGCACGCCCAAGCAGTTCATGCACTTCGTCGACGCCTGCCACCAGGCCGGCATCGGCGTCATCCTCGACTGGGTGCCGGGCGGCTTCTGCGCCAATGACGAGGGGCTCGCGAACTTCAACGGCCAGATGCTCTTCGAGCGCGAGGTGCACCCCAACTGGGGCACCCACAAGTTCGATTTCGGCCGCGGCGAGGTGCGCAGCTTCCTCGTGTCCAACGCGCTCTTCTGGCTCGAGGTCTTCCATGCCGACGGCCTGCGCATGGACGGCGTCTCGAGCATGCTCTACCTGAACTTCGGCGTGGACGACCCGCGCCTCAAGAAGTTCAACAAGTACGGCGACGAAGGCGACCTCGACGCCATCAGCTTCATCCAGCAGGTGAACACCACCGTGGGCCGCGAGTTCCCCGACGTCATGATGATCGCGGAGGAATCGACCGCCTGGCCGGGCGTGACCCTGCCGCCGGAGGAGAACAACGGCCTGGGCTTCCACTACAAGTGGGACATGGGCTGGATGAACGACACGCTGCACTACATGCAGACCGACTTCCCCTGGCGCCCGGGCAACCACGGCATGCTCACGTTCACGTTCCACTACGCCTTCAGCGAGAACTTCATCATGCCGCTCTCCCACGACGAGGTGGTGAACGGCAAGCGCTCGCTTTTGGGTCGCATGCCCGGCGATTGGTGGCGCCAGTTCGCGGGCCTGCGCACCCTCGCCTTCTACCAGGCCGCGCACCCCGGCGCGCAGCTGAACTTCATGGGCAACGAGATCGCCCAGGGCATCGAGTGGCGCTACTACGAGTCGATCGAGTGGTTCCTCACCGAGCGCTACGCCGTGAACGCGCGGCACCAGCAGTTCATCCGCGCCCTCAACCACCTCTACCGCGACGAGCCCGCCTTCTGGCAGCACGCCTACACTCCGGACGGCCTCACCTGGCTCGACGCCGACGACGCCCAGCAGTCTATCATCTCCTTCGTGCGCCACGACGACGACCCGGCCGACGACCTCGTAATCGTCATCAACTTCAACCCCGCCTCCTACGAGCGCTTCAACGTGGGCGTCCCCACCGAGGGCGAGTGGAAGGTCATCTTCAACACCGACGAGCCCGAGTATGGCGGCAGCGGCTTCACGGACAACGCGAGCTACATGAGCGCGCCCTACCCGTGGAACGGCTGCGGAGACCAGCTGACCATCGCCCTGCCCGGCCTCGCCGGACTCGTGCTCAAGCGCGTGGGCAGAAGCACCTTCGTGCCGCCGAAGCCCAGGCGCCGCCGCAGCAAGCACAAGCTCGCCCCCATCACCGACCCCACCGAGCAACCGTAGGCTCCCTACGTGCCCGCCCAAGATACGATCATCCAAAGAAGAAAGGACGTCATGAACAGGATCTTTGAAAGCAAGGAGGAGTTCAAGGAGCTCTACCTATCGTCGGTCACGTCGCTGTCGGGCAAGCCCTTCGAGATGACGAGCGACTTCGACCGCTTCCAGGCGCTCGTGAAGCTCGTGGCGAGCAAGGCGCGCTCCGTCCAGACCGAGACCGAGAAGCGCGTGCACGACACCGGCCAGAAGCGCGTGTACTACTTCTCCATCGAGTTCCTCATCGGCCGCCTGCTCGATAACTACCTCATCAACTTCGGCGTGCGCGACCTCGTGGCCGAGGCGCTCGAGGAGATGGGCTCCAACCTCGAGGCGCTCGAGGAGTACGAGCCCGACCCCGCGCTCGGCAACGGCGGCCTCGGACGCCTCGCCGCCTGCTTCCTCGACTCCATGGCCCACGAGGGCATCGCCGGCTACGGCAACGGCATGCGCTACCGCTACGGCCTCTTCAAGCAGGAAATCGTGAACGGCGCGCAGCACGAGACCACCGACGACTGGCTCGTCCACGGCTACCCGTGGGAGGTCCGCCGCCAGGACAAGGCCGTGCGGATCGGCTTCGGCGGCCACGTGGTGGGCACCGAGGAGAACGGCCGCATGCGCTACCACACCGAGGGCACCGACGACGTGCTCGCCGTCCCCTATGACATCCCGGTCGTTGGCTACGGCGGCAACACCGTCAACAAGCTACGCGTGTGGAGCGCCGAGCCGGTCGAGGAGGAGTTCGACCTCGACGCCTTCAACGCGGGCGACTACGCCAAGGCCCAGGCGCACCGCGCCGAGGCGGAGGCCATCAGCGCCATCCTCTACCCCAACGACGCGGGCGAGCACGGGCGGCTCCTCCGCCTGAAGCAGGAGTACCTCTTCGTGGCCGCGGGCATCAACAGCGTGCTCGACACGTTCCGCAAGGAGCACGGCTCGGACTGGAAGCTCCTGCCCCAGTACGTCGCCATCCACACGAACGACACCCACCCCGCCATGTGCGGCCCCGAGCTCATGCGCGTGCTCGTGGACGAGGAGAACCTCGAGTGGGACGAGGCGTGGGACATCACCACGAAGACCATCTCCTACACCAACCACACGATCCTTCCCGAGGCGCTCGAGAAGTGGCCCATCTCCACGTTCTCGAAGCTCCTGCCGCGCGTGTACCAGATCATCGACGAGATCAGCCGCCGCTACAACGCCGCCTTCGACCGCAGCCAGGACGGCTGGCAGGACCGTCTGCGCCAGACGGCGATCCTGTGGGACGGCGAGGTGCGCATGGCGAACCTCTCGGTGATCTGCAGCCATTCGGTGAACGGCGTGGCCAAGCTCCACACCGACATCCTCGAGCGCGAGACGCTCAAGGACTTCTACGCCCTCACCCCGCAGAAGTTCAACAACAAGACGAACGGCATCTCGCCCCGCCGCTTCCTCGCCGAGGCGAACCCCTCCTACGCGAAGCTCATCACCGAGGCGATCGGCACGGGCTGGCTCGACGACGCCGCCGAGCTCTCGAAGCTCGAGGCCTTCGAGGGCGACCCGGCCTTCCTCGAGCGCGTGAGCGCCTCGAAGCACGAGAACAAGGTGCGCCTCGCCAACTACGTGCAGCGCGAGTGCGGCCTTGCCATCGACCCGAACTCGATCTTCGACGTGCAGGTCAAGCGCTTCCACGCCTATAAGCGCCAGCTGCTCAACATCTTCAAGGTGATGGACATCTACAACCGCCGCATCGCCGACCCGAACTTCCGCGTGGCGCCCACGACGTTCATCTTCTCGGGCAAGGCCGCCTCGAGCTACACCTTCGCCAAGGAGACGATCCGCCTCATCAACTCGGTCGCGGACGTGGTGAATAACGACCCGCGCGTGAACGAGGTCATGAAGGTCTGCTTCATCCCCAACTTCCGCGTCTCGAACGCCCAGCTCATCTACCCCGCCGCCGAGATCTCGGAGCAGATCTCCACGGCCGGCATGGAGGCCTCGGGCACCTCGAACATGAAGCTCATGATGAACGGCGCCATCACGCTCGGCACCATGGACGGCGCGAACATCGAGATCGTGAACCTCGCCGGCGCGGAGAACGAGAAGATCTTCGGCCTCACCGCCCCCGAGGTCGACGAGCTGCGCGCGAGCGGCATGCACTTCGCCTGGGACATGTACAACGCCGACCCGGACCGCCTGGGCCGCGTGATCGACGAGCTCACCGACGACACGTTCGCCGCCCTCTCCGGCAACTTCGAGAGCATCTTCAACGAGCTCATGAACGGCAACGACCATGACCTCGTCATGAAGGACTTCGCTTCCTACGTCCAGGCTTGGGAGGAGCTCACGCAGGGCTACTCCGACCATATGGACTGGAACCGCAGGGCGCTTCATAACACCGCGTGCTCGGGTTGGTTCTCGAGCGACCGCACCATCCGCGAGTACCGCGACGAGATCTGGGGAGCGTGATGTAAGGACAGGCCACGACGACGCAAGGACACCCCGGGGCGGCATCCCCGGGCTAGAAGGGAAATCTGCACGGATTCTGAAGGGAACACACGATGAGCAAGAAGGAATGCATCGCCATGCTCCTCGCCGGTGGGCAGGGAAGCAGGCTCGGCGCGCTCACGTCGAAGATCGCGAAGCCCGCGGTCTCGTTCGGGGGGAAGTACCGCATCATCGACTTCACGCTGTCGAATTGCGCGAACTCCGGCATCGACACGGTGGGCGTCCTCACCCAGTACCGCCCCTACCAGCTGCACGCCTACCTGGGCTCGGGCAGCGCCTGGGACCTGGACGAGAAGGGCGCGGGCGTCTCGATCCTGCCGCCGTACGCCACCCAGGAGGGCGGCGCATGGTACGCCGGCACCGCCGACGCGGTGACGCAGAACCTCGATTACATCAAGTCGCACGACCCGGAGTACGTGCTCATCCTCTCCGGTGACGCGCTCTACCGCATGGACTACCGCGCCATGCTCGATTCGCACATCGCCAACGGCGCCGACCTCACCATCGCGGTCATGCCCGTGCCGTGGGAGGAGGCGAGCCGCTTCGGCATCCTCACCGCCGACTCCGATGGCCGCATCACGCGCTTCGACGAGAAGCCCGAGAAGCCCGAGTCCAACCTCGCCTCGATGGGCATCTACATCTTCACCGCCGACTTCCTCATCAAGACGCTCGAGGACGACGCCGTGAACCAGCGCTCGAGCCACGACTTCGGCGGCGACATCATCCCCGGCGCCCTCGCCGACGGCAAGCGCCTCTTCGTCCACGAGTTCCACGGCTTCTGGCGCGACGTGGGCACCATCGCGAGCTACCACGAGACCTCGATGGACCTGCTCGGGCAGAACCCGGCCTTCGACCTGTTCGACAAGACCGTGCCCGTCATGTCGAACGACCTCACGCGCCCGCCGCACTACATCGGCCCGGACGGTCGCGTGGACGACTGCCTCATCTCGAACGGCTGCCGCATCCTGGGCACCGTGCGCCACTCCATCATCTCCACGGACGCCGTCGTGGGCGAGCGCGCCGTGGTGGAGGACTCCGTGCTGCTGCCCGGCGCCGTGGTGAAGAGCGGCGCGTACGTGAGCCGCGCCATCCTGGGCGAGAACGCCGTCGTGGAGGAGGGCGTGAAGCTCGGCTCCGTCGACACCACGAAGGATACGGCCGTCGTTGGAAACGACGTCGTTATCGGGAAGGGGGAATGAACCGATGATCAACAACAAGGCCATCGGCTACATCACCGCTAACTACGCCGGCACGGAGAAGAGCGCGCTCGTCGAGAGCCGCTCCATCGCCTCCGTCCCGTTCATCGGCCGCTACCGCCTCATCGACTTCCCGCTCTCCAACATGGCGAACGCGGGGATCCGCACCGTGGGCCTCGTGCTCCCGGGCAACTGGCGCTCCATCCTGGACCATGTGGGACACGGCAAGGACTGGATGCTCGACCGCAAGAAGGGCGGCCTCTTCCCCGTCCCGGGCAACCCCTACGGCACCACGAAGCAGGGCATGCGCTTCCTGCTGCGCGACATCATCTCCAACAAGGAGCTGTTCCAGCGCTCCGACAAGCCCTACGTGGTCATGATGGCGTCGAACATCATCTTCAACCTCGAGCTCGACGAGATCATCGACGCGCACGAGCGCAGCGGCGCCGGCCTCACCATGGTGTACGTGAAGGCCGAGCGCAAGCACACGGACTGCTCGCGCCTCATCATCGGCGACCGCGGCCGCGTGCAGAAGGTCGAGCCGGGCTGCGAGTACGGCGACAACAAGTTCATCGACTGCTTCGTCGTCAACCGCGACCTGCTTCTGCAGATCATCGAGCGCTACCAGAGCGCCGACTACCTCGACCTCTTCGAGGCCATCGCCGGCGACTTCAGCCTCATCGACGTGTGCAGCTACGAGTTCAAGGGCCTCGCGATCGGCATCTTCGACGAGCGCACCTACTACGACCGCTCCATGGAGCTTCTGAACCCCGATGTGGCCGACCAGCTCTTCCGCCACGACCGCCCGATCATGACGAAGGCGCACGACGCGCCGCCGGCGAAGTACTTCACGGGCAGCAACGCCACGAACTCGCTCATCTCGGCCGGCTGCGAGATCCAGGGCACGGTGCGCGGCTCCATCCTGGCGCGCGGCGTCATCGTCGAGAGCGGCGCGAACGTGACGAACAGCATCATCATGCAGTCCTGCGTCATCAAGAGCGGTGCGCGCGTGGAGAACGCCATCCTCGACAAGGGCAACACGGTGCCGGCGAACACCGAGCTGCGCGGCACGCCCGACTCGATCCTCGTCGTGGGCAAGAACCAGATGGGGTAATTGGCGCCGCATAGCAAAACTTCGCTACAATGAAACCGCCGTCCGGTGCTACCGGGCGGCGGTTTTGGGACGGCGGGTGCCCCACGCCCGACGTCCGGTACTCGAACTGTTTAGGGGGGTTCCCATGACAGGAAAGAAAATGCAGATCGTCATCGCGTCGGCCGAGGCCGCGCCCTTCGTGAAGACGGGCGGCCTGGGCGACGTCGCAGGGTCGCTTCCGCGCGCGCTCGTCGAGGCCGGCGCGGACGTCATCGTGATGGTACCGAAGTACGCGAGCATCCCGGATGAGTACAAGAGCCGCATGACGCACATGTGCGACTTCTACGTGCCTCTGGGCTGGCGCAACGAGTACTGCGGCCTCGAGCGGCTCGACCAGAACGGCGTCACGTACCTCTTCGTCGACAACGAGCACTACTTCAACCGCAGCTACCCGTACGGCTTCTTCGATGACGGCGAGCGCTTCGCCTTCTTCTCGAAGGCCGTCTGCGAGAGCCTGCAGCACCTGCCCGAGGGCTTCCAGTGCGACGTGCTGAACTGCAACGATTGGCACACCGCGCTCGCGCCCGTGTTCCTGCGCGAGTTCTACCAGGGGCTGCCGCTCTACGAGCGCGTGAAGACGGTGTTCTCCATCCACAACATCGCCTTCCAGGGCCAGTATTCCGATGCCATCTTAAACGACATCCTGGGCCTCGCGCATATCCCCAACGCGGCGCGCCAGCTGCGCTGCGACGACCGCTCCATCAACTTCATGCTGGGCGGCCTGCACTACGCCGACGCCATCACCACGGTGAGCCCGACCTATGCAGCCGAGATCCAGACGCCCGAGTACGGCGAGGGCCTCGACGGGGTCCTGCGCGAACGCTCCATCTCGCTCCAGGGCATCCTGAACGGCATCGACACCGATGCGTGGAACCCCGCGACCGACCCCATGATCTGCGCGAACTACAGCGTGGACGACATGTCCGGCAAGGCTGCGTGCAAGCGGGCGCTCCAGGAGGAGCTGGGCCTCGAGGTACGCGACGACCGCCCGCTCATGGTCATGGTCACGCGCCTCACGCGCCAGAAGGGCATGGACCTCGTGACGTACGCGCTCGACCGCATCCTCTCCGGCGGCGTGCAGGTGGCCATCCTCGGCACCGGCGATTACGAGGAGCCCGTGCGCTACTTCGCGAACAAGTACCCCGGCACGTGCGCCGCGCGCATCACGTTCGACAACGCCCTCTCCCACCGCATGTACGCCGGCGCGGACATGTTCCTCATGCCGTCGCTCTTCGAGCCGTGCGGCCTGTCGCAGATGATCGCCATGCGCTACGGCACCCTGCCCGTGGTGCGCGAGACGGGCGGCCTGCGCGACACCGTGCAGCCGTACAACCAGTTCACCGGCGAGGGCACCGGCTTCTCATTCGCCAACTTCAACGGCGAGGAGATGGGCGACGCCGTCTTCCGCGGCGCGCGCCTGTTCTGGGACGACCGCGCCGAGTTCGACAAGCTCGTGCACAACGCCATGACGCGCGATTTCAGCTGGGCGAAGAGCGCGCACGCCTACATCGACCTCTACCGCTGGCTGCGCCCGGACACCGACGCGTACCCGCCGGTCGTGGAGGAGCCGAAGGCCGAGGCCGCACCGGAGTCCGCGGCCGAGACCAAGGTCGAGGAGCCGAAGGCCGAGGCTGCGACCGAGCCCGAGGTGAAGCCCGCCGCGGAAGCGCAGCCGGCACCGAAGGCCAAGGAGGCGCCGGAGGCGGAGCCCGAGGCTGAGGCCAAGCAGGAGGCAGAGGCCATGCCCGAGCCCGAGGCGAAGCCTGCGGCCAAGAAGCCCGCGACGAAGCGCACGACAACGCGGAAGACCGCCGCGACCAAGGCGAGCGCCGCATCGACGAAGAGCGCGACGAAGGCCACGGCCGCAAAGTCGACCACCGCTGCCAAGAAGACGGCGACGAAGGCGACCTCCACCGCGAAGGCCACAGCCGCGAAGTCGAGCACGGCAGCGGCCAAGACCACGACGGCCAAGGCTACGACGAAGACGGCTGCCACCAAGACCACCGCGGCCAAGACCTCCACGGAGCCGGCGGCCGCTGAGAAGCCCACGACCACCCCGAAGGCGACCGAACCCAAGGCGACGACTACCAAGGCAGCGCCCGCGAAGGCTGCCGCTCCCAAGGCGACGGCTGTGAAGACCACGGCCAAGAAGCCTGCGGCCACCGCGAAGGCAACCAAGGCCAAGACGCCGACCGCCAAGGCTGCGCCCGCGAAGGCCGCGGCGCCCAAGGCCCCCGCCGCTGAACCGGCCACCGCGCCCGCCAAGCCCGCCGCCGCTTCGAAGCCCGCGGCCAAGCAGGCCACTGAGCCCGCCCCCGCTGCCGCGAAGCCCGCTGCCGAGAAAGCCGATGCCGCCGCGCCCGCCGCAACCAAGGTCTCGGCCGTGAAGACGAAGGGCACGACCCGCCGGACGACGCGCAAGCGCTCGTAGGCCCCTGTGACATACCCGCCCGCCCGGCGGGGCGTTCGTTACCAAAAGAGCGCGAGCGGCATCCCGCCCCTCGCGCTCTTGCGCTCTGGCTATAATCGAAGGCAGGCGATGGAATAGGAGGCACCCTATGTTCTGCTCGTCCTGTGGTAAGGAACTGCCCGATTCTGCGACGTTCTGCCCGTTCTGCGGCGCCTCGGTGGCACCGCGCGGCGCAACCGACCCCTCCCCCATCAACGCACCCGAACCCGACCCCATCACCTCGGATGAACCGAGCGGGCAGGCGGGTGCGCGCTCGGACGCGGCGACGGGCACGGTTCCGCCGCCCATCGCGCCGGACGCGCCCACGGCGCCCGGCAACGCTCCCCGCCCGGCCGACGACCACCTCGCCATCGCGTCGCTCGTCTGCGGCATCATCGGCCTCTTGTTCAGCCCCTCTATCATCGTGGGCATCGTGCTCTGCATCATCGCCGTCATGCTCGCCCACTCCTATACCCAGGCGGGCGGCGCGAGCGTCATGGCAAAGGTCGGCAAGGTCTGCGGCCTCGTCGGGCTCGTCTGCTCCGTGCTCGCCCTCGTCCTCTTCATGACGATCGGCTGCTCGGCGTTCACGCTCATCGCCAACTCGGCGTCGCAGACGACGACAACCCGCGCCGTTCAGTCGGACGACGTGAGCGACACGACGAGCGACGACACGACCTCCACCGCGTCCGAGCCCGAGGAGATCGAGCTCACCGAGGCGGAGCAGCAGGAGATGACCGATGAGCTCGCCGCCTACCTCGACCCGCTCATGGCACAGGACGAGGCCGCGGTGGACGAGCTCGCCGATTGGTGCAACGACCGCTTCGAGGCGGTCTTCGGCTACACACTCGACGATGCGGGCGTGGACGCGCAGGAGTTCACGCGCTGGATGCTCGAGGGCATGTCGTGGCAGGTGGATGGCATATACGGCTACGACGATGGAACCGCTGCGGTATCCGTGGAATTCACCAACAGCTATCAACTGGATTTCCAAACGGCCTTCGAATACCTCATCGAGGTTTACATCGATCGCGGCGGCGACATCACAGACGAGCAGAAGGTCGGCCGCGTGTTCAAGGCGGCGCAGGAGATGTTCTACAACGGGGATGCGCCGGGCGCGGGCTATATCGATACCACCTGGCAGTCGTTCGCGTTCATCAAGCAGACGGACGGCTCGTACGTCCCCGACGAGGACGATTGGGAGTATCAACGCGAGCAGCTCTTCGACCCGATCCGCACCGAGCTGATGGACAAGGTGCTCTACGACGAGGACTTCCGGGACATAACGCTCGAGATAGAGTACCCGCCTGATAAGTACTTGGGTGACTACCTCGACGGCATCATCTGAACCTGATAAAAAGGTGTCTGACACCATTTTATCAGCCGGGCACGTCGCCTATGCGTCTGCTGTATACTGTTAAAGTTTCACAAGTTCAGCAACGTGATAGGCCAGTACATCATGAACTTCATCCATAACAGCCGCGACCATGCGTACCGCACGCCTTTCGGAGCCGTCGAGGCGGGAAGCGCGGTCGAGCTGAGCGTGCGCGCGGAAGACGTCCCGGAGCACCTGCTCACCATCGACCTGCGCGTCTGGGTCGACGGGCGCGGCGAGACCATCCAGCGGCTCGAGCGCCAGGAGGACGGGCGCTACGCCACGACGCTCCGCTGCCCCGAGCCCGCGCTCATGTGGTACCGCTTCAACATCACCATCGAATCCCCCGACAGCACGCGCCGCCTCTACCTCGGCGCGCCCGAGGGCAAGACGGGCGGTATGGGCCAGACGTACACCCATGCCGAGTGCCCGTCGTTCCAGATCACCGTCTTCAAGCCTCGCAAGGTTCGCCCCACCTGGTACGAGCAGGGTATGGTATATCAGATCTTCCCCGACCGCTACCGCCGCGACCCCGCGTGGCGCGAGCGCTGCGAGCGCGCACTCGCCGAGCACCCCACCAAGGGCGTGCCCCGGCGCATCGTCGAGGACTGGAACAAGCCGCCCATCTACGACCGCAACCCGGACGGCTCCATCGCGAGCTGGGACATGTACGGTGGCTCGCTCAAGGGCATCACGGGCGACCTCGACCGCCTCGCCGACATGGGCATCACCGTCCTCTACCTCAACCCCATTTTCGAGGCGGCGAGCAACCACCGCTACGACACGGCCGACTACCTGAAGATCGACCCCATGCTCGGGGACGAGGACGACTTCCGCGAGCTCTGCCGCGAGGCCGCGGCGCGCGGGATCTCCATCATCCTCGACGGCGTCTTCAACCACACGGGCGACGACTCGGTCTACTTCAACCGCTACGGCACCTATCCCGAGCCGGGCGCCTGGGCGGGCGAGGATTCCCCCTGGCGCGACGCCTACCGCTTCAACGCGGACGGGAGCTACGCCTGCTGGTGGGGCATCGGCAACATGCCCGACCTCAACCTCAAGTCCCCCACCGTGCGCAAGCTCATCGTGGGCGAGCAGGGGGTCATCCGCCACTGGACGCGCGCCGGCGCGCGCGGCTGGCGCCTCGATGTGGCCGACGAGCTCACCGAGCAGATGATCACCGATATCCGCGAGGTGCTGCTCGACGAGAAGCCCGACGGCGTGCTCATCGGTGAGGTGTGGGAGGACGCCTCGAACAAGATCAGCTATGGCATGCCGCGCCACTACCTTTTAGGCTATGAGCTCGACGCCGCCATGAACTACCCGTTCCGCTCCATGGTGCTCGACTTCCTGCTCGATGCGATTCCCGCCGAGGAGGCGGCCGACCGCATCGAGGGCCTCGCCGAGAACTATCCGCCCGAGGCGCTCCGGTGCAGCCTCAACCTGCTCGGCAGCCACGACCGCCCGCGCATCGCCTCGGTGCTCGGCGGCGGCCCGGATGAATCGCAGCTCCCCGAGGAGGAGCGCGGCCGCTGGCGCCTCTCCCCCGAGGCCATGGGGCTCGCGAAGAGCCGCTTCTGGCTCGCGACGCTCATGCAGATGACGTTCCCCGGTGTGCCGTCCATCTACTACGGCGACGAGTTCTGCCTGGAGGGGCTCTCTGACCCCGGCAACCGCCGCACGATGCCGCTCGAGGAGGACATCCACGACCGCGACATGCAGGACATCATCCGGAACGCCGCGGCCATCCGCCGGGCGCTGCCGTTCATGGTGGATGGGAGCATCCGCGCCTGGGCGCCCGAGGGCGGCGAGGGCGATATCCTCGCCTATACCCGCACCGGCGCCGACGGCCAGGCCGCGACCGTGCTCGTGAACCGCAGCCGTTCCGATTGCCGCACGGTGCGCATCCCCGCGCTCGGCCCCTGCGCGGTGGATGTGGTCTCGGGCACGCAGATCGAGGTGGCCGAGGACGGCACCGCCGAGGTGTTCCTCTGGCCGTTCGGCTCGGCCGTGGTCTACTTCCACGAGCCGGAGCGCCTCCAGCTCGCCCTCGAGCCGGGCGCGGGCGTCGTCTGCCACATCACCTCCGTCCCCACCGAGGACGGGACCCCGGGCACGCTCGGCGCGCCCGCGAAGCGCTTCATCGACCACCTCGCCGCCTTGGGCATGCGCTACTGGCAGATCCTGCCCGTGAACCCCGTGGACGCGTTCGGCTCGCCGTACTCCGGCCCTTCCGCCTTCGCGGGGAACATCGCGCTCCTCGATGCGTCCGAGGAGGAGCTGCGCGCCGAATGCGCGGCGTGGGAGGCCGCAGGCGGCGCGGACGAGGAGGGCTTCCAGGCCTTCCGCGCGGCGAACGCGGCGTGGCTCGACCCGTACTGCGCCTTCATGGCCGTGAAGTCGTACATGAGCGATGCGGCGCGAGCCCAGTGGCCCGCCGCCTTCGCTGCCTATGACCCAGCGCTTCTCGAGGACGCGCGCTTCGCCCGCGAGGCCCGCGTGCAGACATACCTCCAGTACCGCTTCGATGCCGCCTGGCGCGAAACGGCCGCCTATGCGCACGAGCACGGCATCGCGATCATCGGCGACGTGCCCATGTACGTCTCGGACGATTCCGCCGACGTCTGGTCGCACCCCGAGCTCTTCAACCTCGATGGGAACGGGCGTCCCGTCGAGGTCGCGGGCGCCCCGGCGGATGGTTTCGCGCCCGACGGCCAGGTTTGGGGCAACCCCACCTACCGCTGGGATCGCATGCGCGCCGATGGTTTCTCGTGGTGGCGCGCGCGGCTCGCACGCGCGTGCAGCCTCTACGACTACGTGCGCCTCGACCACTTCATCGGTTTCCACAACTACTTCAGCATCCCCGCCGGACACCCCGGCTCGGATGGCCGCTGGCTCGCAGGACCGGGCATCGAGCTCTTCCGCGCAGCGCAAGAGGACATGGGGCACCTGCCCTTCATCGCCGAGGACCTGGGCGTGCTCACCCCCGGCGTGCGCTCCCTGATGGCGACCTGCGGCTTCCCCGGCATGGACGTGCTCGAGTTTAGCGACTACGACGTGCGCGAAGGGCTGCATCCCACGCCGGGCAAGGTCTTCTACACCTCGACGCACGACACCGAGACGCTCGTCGGCTTCTGCGCGCGCTCGTTCACCGACGGTGACGAGGCCGCGGCGACCGAGCTCGCCGCGAAGCTCGTGCGCGACGCGCTCGCGAGCGATGCCGGCGTGGTCATGATGCCCCTGCAGGACGTGCTCGGCTTAGGCGAGGACGCCCGCATGAACACGCCCGGCACCATCGAGCACAACTGGAGCTGGCAGGCTCGCGAGGAGGACATCGTCGCCGCCGAGGCGCTCTTCGCCGCGCTTATGCGCGAGACGGGGCGCGCAGGCGTGGTGAATTGACGCACTTCGTCACATCACCGACGCCTTCGGGTACAGTAGCCTGTGGAAAAAGCGATTCACAAGGAGTGAGACATGGCACGTTATGATTACCGCTGCACGTCCTGTGGCAGCGTCTTCGAGGTCGAGCACGGCATGATGGAGCATCCCGAGGTGACGTGCCCCTCGTGCGGTGCGCCGGCGGAGAAGGTCTTCACCGCGAGCGGCATCAAGTTCGCTGGGAGCGGCTTCTACAACACCGATCAGCGCGGCGGCGGCTCCTCGACGAAGGCGACCTCCGGATCGGGCGAAGGCTCGAGCGAGGGCGCGAGCGGCGATTCCGGCCACACCTGCGAGAACTGCCCGCACAAGGAGTAACCCCTCCCTTTGTTTGCGTAATCCGCGAACGCTCCCGATGCAACGATGCCCGCCACCGTTGCATCGGGAGCGTTTTTGTCTCGCTAGCGCATGCGCACGAGGCGGGCGCAGAAGTGACCGTCGAACGCGTCCTCCGTGGGCACCGTCTGGAAGAGGCCGCGCGCGGTCTCGTTGCCGCGCACATAGGCCGCGAGCTCTGCGAACTCCCCGCGCCGGAACACCGGGGCGCCCGAGACCGGCTCGAGCAAGAAATCCCGCCCCGCTGGGCTGTTAAGGAACGCGTCCACGACATCCGCGTTCTCCTGGTGGAGCACGGAGCAGGTGGCGTAGATGAGCTGCCCGCCCGCGCGCACGCGCCGCGCAGCTTGGCTCAGGAGCTCGAGCTGCAGGCGCGGAAGGTCCTCGTCGATGTCGATCGGGTCGAGCCGCCAGGGAATCTCGGGGTGCCGGCGCATCGTCCCCGTTCCTGAGCACGGCGCGTCCACGAGCACGCAGTCGAAGCGCAAGCATTCCCCCGCCTCCGAGTCGAGGGCGGCAAGCGCACCGTCGAGGTCGCAGCCATCGCCCGTCACGAACCGGATGCCCTCCGCGAGCCCCGCACGCTCCATGCGGCGGCGGTTCAGGCGCGAGCGCTTCTTCGATACCTCGAGCGCGACGGCTGTGCGCTCGATGCCGCAGCGCGATGCTGTGGCGGCCATGACGAAGGTCTTCGTCCCGCGGCCCGCACCCACCTCGAGCGTAGCGCCCGGCACGATGGCTGCACAGGCGACGACCTGCGCGTTCAGGTCGCATACGACCGCTCCGTCACGTCGCAGCACGCCGCTCGCGACGAGCTGCGCAGCATCGAGCGGAGCGACGCAACCGGGAAACGCCGGGCACGCGGCCGCATCGCCGGATGCGCGGCAGGCCGCGACCGCTTCCTCCGCGGTAGCATCGAGCGGATTCACACAGGCGGCCACGAGCGCGGGCTCGAGCCCCGCTTCCACGAGCGCCCGCGTGCGCGCAGCCCCCAGCGACGCCTCGAACTCGGCGACGAGCCACTCCGGCAGGCCGCCCTGTCGGGAGAGTGCAGCCGTGGCGCGGCCGTCCGACTCCCGGATATCCCGAGCGTCCAGGTAGCGCGCGCGATCCTCGCAGGCGCGGCGCAGCACGGCGTTCGCGAAGCCCGCAGCGCTTTTCGCCCGCGTGCGCACGAGCTCCACGCCCTGGCTCACCACCACGCGCGGCTCCGTCCCCAGATAGAGCAGCTCGAACGCGGAGATGCGCAGGGCGTTCCGGATGCGCGCGTTCATGCGTCCGGGCTTGTCGCAGTAGGTGTCGATGAGCTCGTCCAGGCAGCCATACGTCGCCACCACGCCGAGCACGAGCCGCGTGGCGAGACCGGCGTCCCGTCGGTCGAGCGCGCGCACGGCAGGGGACGCATCGAGCGCATCGCGGGCGTACGCGCCGCTCTCCTCGAGTTCGATGAGCAGGTCGAGCGCCGCGCGCCGCGCAGGCGAGAGCTCGGTCATGGGCGCGGACGGCATCATGCGAGCCGCTCCCACGCGCCCGTGCGCTCGCGCAGGCCGGCCGCCCACGCGGAGGCGTCCATGGCGCGCTTGCCATCGGGCTTGACCTCGAGGAGCTCGAGCGCGCCGTCCGCGCACCCGAGGAAGATGCGCTTGCCATGAATCTCGAAGGCGGAAGGCGCCACGCGCGCGGCATCGGAGGCGACCCGGGTGGCCAGCACGCGCGCGGGCTTTCCGGCGACGGCGCAGCGGGCGGGCGCGGCGTCGGATGCAGCTTGCACGCGCAGGGCGTTCTCATGAGCGGTCGCCGCGGGATCGAGCAGCATCTCCGCCTTCGACACCTTCGCCGCATGCGTAACGAGCGACTCATCCTGGACCGTCCACACGGCGGTGCCATCCACCACGGAGGGCAGGACGCGGGCGAGCAGCGCGCCACCCAGCTCGCCGAGCTCGCGCGTGAGCTCGTCGGCGGTCTTCTCCCCGATGGCGCAGGATGCCTGGGCGCAGTAGTCGCCCGTGTCGACCCCGTGGCCGATCCGCATGATCGAGACGCCCGTCTCCGCGTCTCCCGCGAGGATGCAGCGCTGGATGGGCGCCGCGCCGCGCCAACGCGGCAGAAGCGAGGCGTGCACGTTCACGCAACCGGCGGGCGCCATGGTGAGCACCTCGTCGGGCAGGATGCAGCCGTAGGCGGCCACGCAGAAGACGTCCGCCTGGGCGCCGCGCAGCGTGTCGAGCGCCTCGGGCGTCATTCGCGCCGTCTCGAGCACGGGGAGCCCCAGCTCGAGCGCCGCGGCCTTCACCGGAGAGGGCTCGAGCTTCTTGCCGCGCGAGCGCACGGCGTCGGGGCGCGTCACAACGAGCGCCACGTCATATGCGGCGGCGAGCGCCTGGAGCGACGGCACGGCGAACTCCGGCGTGCCCATGAACACGACCCGCATGCTGCCTCCTAATTCGTATCGCCCGGCTGCGCGCCGCGCGAGCGCGCCTCCTGGTAATCATGCATGGCGCACATCCGCTGCGCCGGCGCGAGCCGCTCGAACATCGTGATGCCGTGCAGGTGGTCGATCTCGTGCTGCAGGCACACGCAGAACAGGTCGCCCTCGGCCTCGTAGCGCATGAGGTTCGCGTCGAGGTCGTACGCCTCCACGACCACCCGGTCGGGCCGCTCGATCTCGCAGCTGATGCCCGGGATGGAGAGGCAGCCCTCGGAAAACGGCACGAGCGTATCCGACTGCTCGACGATAACCGGGTTCACGAGCACGATGGGGTCGTAGGTCGCACGCGAATCGTATTCGGTGTCGATGATGACGAGCTGGATGAGCTCGCCCACCTGCGGGGCGGCGAGGCCGCAACCGCCGTTCTCGAACATCTCCTCCTTCATGCGCTCGGCGAGCGCGATGACCTCGGGCGTGATCGCCTGAACGGGCGCGCACTCCTGGCGCAAGCGGGGGTCGGGCGACACCACGATGCCGTTGATCTCCATATACCTATCCTTCCGCGGAATAGTTCTGCTGAACGCTCCTATTGTATCCGCTCCGGGCCTGTCCGAGACCCCCTGGGCGGAATCGGTACAATCACCCCGGACGCCGCGCGGGCGCCGCGACGGGGCGATCGGTTACATGAGGTCGTACGGGTCGATGTCCACGACGATGCTCAAGCCCCGCCGCTCCCCTACCTCGGCGAGCGCAGCGGCGATGGCATCCGATATGGGGTAGGCCGTGGGGCATTTGACGAGCAGGTGGAAGCGGTAGCGGTCCTTGGCGCGCTCGATGACGCAGGGCGCAGGGCCGAGCACGACCGGACGGGTGAGCACCGCGAGCTGCGCCACCGCGGGTTCGGGCGCCATCCCGTCCGCTTCACGCGCGAAAGCGCCCTCGAGCGCCGCCGCGATCGCGCGCGCATGCCGCTCCACCTCCGCGCGCTCCTTGCCGCTCACCACCACATGCGCGAGCCGCACGTACGGCGGGTAGAGGGCATCCGAGCGCACCCGGCGGTCGTGGTCGGTGAAAATCGAGCGGTCGTGGGCGGCGACGGCGCGGATGACGGGGTCGCCCGGCAGGTACGTCTGGATGATGACCTGTCCCGGCCGCTCCCCGCGGCCCGCCCTGCCCGCGACCTGCTCAAGCAGGTCGTAGGCGCGCTCGCCGGCACGGAAGTCGGGCATCTTGAGGGCGTAATCGGCGTTCACGACGCCCACGAGCGTGACCTCGGGGAAGTCGAGCCCTTTGGCGATCATCTGCGTGCCGAGCAGCACGGCGCACTCCGCGGCGTCGAACTGCTCGAGGAGCCGCGCGTGCCCGTCCTTGCCGCGCGTCGAGTCCGCGTCCATGCGGATCACCGCGACGTCCTTCGGCAAGAGGTCGATGAGGGCATCCTCGACCTGCTGGGTGCCCACGCCCATCTTCGCAAGGTACGGGCTGCCACATTGCGGGCAGCGCGACGCGGGCGAGGGGTAGGCCTGCACGCGGTAGACCGTTCCGCAGGTATGGCATTCGAGCGTGTGCGTGCGCTCGTGGTACGTGAGCGCCGTGGAGCAATGCTCGCACGTGGGGACGCAGCCGCACTCGCGGCACATGAGGAAGGGCGCGAAGCCGCGGCGGTTGTGGAGCAGCACGGCCTTCTCGCGGCGCTCAACCACGCCCATGAGCGCATCGTAGAGCGGCTTGGAGAACATCGAGCGGCTCCCGCGCGCGAACTCGCGCCGCAGATCCGCGACGACGATTCTCGGCAGCACGGCGCCGCCGGGGCGCTCGCGCATCTCGACGCGCTCCCAGGGCATATCTCGGAACGACCCGCGCCGGCAGCGGGCGAGCGCCTCGGCGGACGGCGTGGCGGAGCCCAGCACGAGCGGGCAGCCGTGGCGCCGCGCCATCTCCGCGGCGACCTCGCGGGCATGGTAGCGCGGGGTGGAACCCTGCTTGTAGCTCTGCTCGTGCTCCTCGTCGATGATGATGATGCCGAGGTCGCGATACGGGCAGAAGAGCGCCGAGCGCGCGCCCACCACCACGCGGGCAGCCCCTGCGCGCACCATGTCCCACTGGTCGAGGCGCTCGCCCGCGGAGAGGCGGGAGTGGAACACAGCCACGGCGTCGCCGAAGCGCGAGCGGAAGCGGCCGACCGTCTGCGCGGTGAGCGAGATCTCAGGCACGAGGACGCATGCGGAGCGGCCGGAGGCGAGCACGCGCTCGATGGCGGAGAGGTAGACCTCCGTCTTGCCGGAGCCGGTGACGCCGTCGATGAGCACGACGGCGCCCTCCCGCGCCGCGCGGGCGCACTCGATGGCGGCGAGGGCGGACCGCTGGCCGTCGGTGAGGCGCTCGGGGACGGCGGCGCGCGCCGACGAGAGCCGGGGTTCATCCCCCGCGATGCCCCGCCAGGCGCGCCGCTCCTCGACCTGCACGACGCCGCGCTTCTCGAGCGCGCGGATGGCGGGCGACATATCGGTGTAGAGGGCGTTGAGCTCGCGCGTGGTGACTGGCCCCGCGCTGAGCGCCTGCATGAGCTGGCGTTGGCGCGTGGCGCGGGCGGGAGGCTCGTACGAGGCGCCCTCGGGCGTGAGCGAGACCCAGCGCGCGGTGACCGCGTGCGCCGCGGGGCGCTCGAGCTCGTAGGATCCGTCATCGTGCCGGCGCAGGCGCGGGCTGCCGCCGGGCGGCAGGAAGAGGCGCAGGCACTCGGCGGGCGCCGCCACGTACTCGCGCGCCATCCAGAGCGCGACCTGCGCGGACACGGGGCTGAAAAGCGGCTCGGTGAGGACGTCGCGCAGGGGCTTCACACGCGCGGGGTCGAGACCGGCGGCACCGGGCAGCTCGCTGAGCGCGGGGGCGAACGCGAGGATGTACCCGAGCGCGGGGCGGTTGCCGAACCGCACGAGGACGGCGCAGCCCACCTGCGCGCGCTCTGCGAGCGCGGCGGGGACGGCGTAGGCGAACGGCTCTGCGAGCGAGCGCGTAGGGATGTCGACGAGGACGGAGGCGAAGCACGCGGGCGCGTCTGCTGCGCCGAGCGCAGGGGCGGCCGCATCGGGCTCGCTGCACTCCGCGGGCGCCTTGCGCGACGTATCGTCCCACGGCAGATCGTCGAACAGGCTCGCTTGCCTCATCGCTCCCCTCCTCTCGCTCGCATGCTCGTTCATAGCAGGGTAATGATACCGCGCCGCCCGGACGTTACCGAGGCCGTGCAATATGCCCACAGGCACGCTGCGATCCACCGAGTCCACCAGACCCGGATGTTAGAGCAGCTTCCTGCGGATCTTCTTGAGGTAGTTCTTCGTGAAGCTGCGCCTATCCCCGAAGAACCGGCGGTCGGTCGCTCCGTCCGCATGCCGCTCGTAGCGCAGCGCAGCGAGCTCGATGCCGCAAACATAGTCCGCCACCTGCGCCATGTAGTAGTCCTTCGGCACGGCGTTGCGGTAGATGGCGGCGTTGCTCGCCAAACATGTATGAATCGCCTGATGAACGGCATGTTTCACGGTTTGCTGCCCGTTGTCATAGTAAATCTTGATACGGTCATATCCCAGAAAGAACTCGATGCGATCCCTGATGAACGACGTGAGCTCTCGTTCGATGCGCTCCGCAAGCATGTACTCACTGGAAAACTCCCGCTTTCTATATCTCAAAACCATGTAACGAAAGGGTGTTTTCTCAACGAAGATCTGAAAGCGCATCAGATAGCTCTTCCGCGTGTCCAAATCGACCTGCCCATATTGCTCGTGACCGCGGATAACCGGAGTAAAGTGAAACGTCCGCTCGACAAGGCCGGCGTCTGAAAGTGCTTGGCGATATCGGGCAATGCTTGCAGCGATGCCAATCGACTGATCGTGAAACACAAACGCGACCAAGTAGAAATCGGAGCACGGTCCGACATCGCCCGACTCATCGATGAAAATCGAAAGCTCCTTCATAAGGGCATCCCTCTTCTAATAAAAAAGCCGAGGGACACCCCCCGGCGAAGAGACAGCCCTCCTTGTGTGGAGCGCTGTTTTATTTATACCACACGCCGGTTCGTCCATTCAATCATAGCAAAATACGAACACATGTTCTTCATGTTAAGAGCGAACATGCGTTCTACATAAAAGAGGGGCCGTGCAAACCGCACAGCCCCTCGCTCGTTTCGCCCGCATGATCTAGAGCAGGTTCATTGCATCTCGACGTTTTTAAAGCTCATGCTCGAGTAGCAGCGCCCTTCATGCGATTCAAACAGTCTCAGATCGTTGCGCAGGTCATGAAGCAGCTCGTCAACAGGTCGTACGCGGCCATTCGCCACATCGGATTCTGCCTCGTCAAGAGCTTTCAACATGCTCTGCTCATAACGACGTCCCAAATCATGAGACAGCGCATCGACGTGATCCATAGCGCCCCCTACCCGCGCAGGTCGAGCTCCATGAGGTGCGCGGCGTGCACCACGCCGTCCTCGTAGCACAGGGTGAACACGCCGCAATCCTCGTAGCCGTGCCGCGCGTAGAGGCGCACGGCGGGCTCGTTGTTGTCAAACACATCGAGGCGGAGCGTCGCGAACCCGCGCTCGCGCGCCTCGGCATCCGCGGCATCGAGCAGGACGGGCGCGATGCCCTCCCCGCGATGCTCCGGGTCGACCACGAAGAGGTGAAGGACGCCCACCTGCGGCTGCGGGACGGCGATGCGCCAGGACGCGACCGCATACGTAGGGTCGTCGGCGTTATCGACGACGCAGGCGCCGACGACGCTCCCCGCGCGCTCGGCGATGAGAAGCTCGCCCGCCGCGATGCGCTCGGCGAGCCCGTCGCGCGTGGGATAGGTGCCCCACACCCACTCGATGTCGAACGCCGTGCCCGCCATGGCGCGGCACGCCGCCTCGTACAGCGCGCAGACGGCATCGAGGTCATCCGCCGTAGCCCGACGTGATACCAACGTGTCCGAAACCATGTTATCTGCCATCGCCGGCCTCACCTACAGCCCGCACGCAGCGCGGAGCTCGTCCACGCGGTCGGTGCGCTCCCAGGTGAAATCCGGGTCGTTCCGCCCGAAATGCCCGTAGGCGGCCGTCTTCTCGTAGATGGGGCGGCGCAGGTCGAGGTCGCGGATGATCGCGCCCGGGCGCAGGTCGAACGCCTCGTTCACCGCGCGCTCGATGACCTCGATGGGCACCTGCTCCGTACCGAAGGTCTCAACAAGGATGGAAAGCGGGTGCGCGACGCCGATGGCATAAGCGAGCTGCACCTCGCAACGCTTCGCGAGCCCTGCCGCCACGACGTTCTTCGCCACCCAGCGCACGGCGTACGCACCCGAGCGGTCGACCTTCGTGCAATCCTTGCCGCTGAAGGCGCCGCCGCCGTGGCGTCCGGAGCCGCCGTAGGTATCGGCGATGATCTTGCGACCGGTGAGGCCGGTGTCACCCATGGGGCCGCCCACCACGAAGCGGCCGGTGGGGTTCACGTAGACCTGCGCGTCCTTCCACGGGATTCCCGCCGCGTCCATGACGGGCGCGATCACGTGCTCGAGCATATCGGCCTTGATGATGCCCATATCCTCGATCTCGGGCGCGTGCTGGGTGGAGATGACGATGGTCTCGACCGCGACCGGGCGGTCGTCCTCATAGCGCACGGTGACCTGCGTCTTGCCGTCCGGGCGCAGGTAGGGTAGCGTGCTCGCATGGCGCACGGCAGCGAGGCGCTCGGCGAGCCGGCTCGCCAGGTAGTGCGGCATGGGCATGAGCACCTCGGTCTCGTCGGTAGCGTAACCGAACATCATGCCCTGGTCGCCCGCGCCGATGAGGTCGAGCGGGTCCGTGGTCGTCCCCGCCTGGACATCGTAGCTCTCGTCGACGCCCTGGGCGATGTCGGGGCTCTGGCCGTGAATCATGTTGATGACGCCGCACGTGGTACCGTCGAAGCCGTACTTCGCGCGGTCGTAGCCGATGCGTGTGATGACGCCACGGGCGATCTCCTGGATGTCCACGTAAGCTTGGGTGCGGATCTCGCCCGAGATGACGACCATGCCCGTGGTGAGCATGGTCTCCACGGCGCAGCGGACGTGCTCGAGCTTGGCGGGAACGCCTTCGGTATCGACGTACCCTTGCGCCTCGAGGCGCGCCTCCTTGGTGAGGATCGCGTCGAGCACGGCGTCGGAGATCTGGTCGGCGATCTTATCGGGATGCCCCTCCGTCACCGATTCCGAGGTGAAGAGGTAGCTGCGGGGATGCGTGGTGGAACGAACGTCATTCGGCATAAAAGCCCCTTTCTGTAGACCCCGGCGGCCGTTACCATTCCGCGGGGCGCTTCGGGCGCGGTGCGCCCGGCGATCGTAGCGAGGAGATTGTACCGCGCAGGGCGGACAGAAACGGGATATCAGGCGAAAAGCACAGCTCTCCCGTCGTTACGCGAAGGCGCGCTCGGGACGCACGGCGCGCCACCGGGCGACCGCCGCGAGCGAGACCGCAACACCCACCGCGAGCGCGATCGCGAGCACGGCGCACGCGGCGCCCAGCCCCGTCACCGAGCCCGCGATAGCGCCGCGCAGCGCCTCGGCGAGGACGGGCACGGGCAGCACCGCGCCCAGGGCGGAGAAGACGCCCCCGGTGAAAGCCGCGGGCAGGAGGATCGTCCCCGCCGAGAGCAGCTGGATTGCCAGGATGCCGAGGGAGACCGGTGCCGTGAAGCGCCCGCACAGGAGCCTGAGCGCGCAGGCGATCGAGCCGAACGCGAGCGACCCGAGGACGATGAGCGCGGCGAACGCGGGCGCGTCGGTGGGCGCGCCCGTGACCAGGACGAGCACAACAGCCGCGACGAGCCCCTGCACGAGGCAGAACGCCGCCGTGAGCGCGATGCTCGAGAGCGCGCTCGGCACGGCGCGCCCCGCGAGGACGGCACGGCGGTCGGGGCCTGGGAGCACGTAGGACGCCGCGAGCGCGCCGAGCCACAACACGACGGCAAGCGCGGCGGGAACGAGGGACGCGGCGCCCTCCACGCGGTCGATGCTCGTCGTGGTGAGCGACACGGGCGCGGCGGCGACCTCGGCGCGCTCATCGCGCGAACTCGCGAGCTCGCCGAGCTCGTCGCCCGCGACGGAGAGCGTGTCGTTGATGGTCTGCTGACCCTCGCGCAGCTGGCCGACGCCGCTCGCGAGCTGGCTTTGCACGCTCGCGAGCGCGGAAAGCCCGTCACCCAATCCGGAAACGCCGGTTCCCACCGTGCCGAGCGCCTGGCCGAGGGCGAGGTTGCCCTGGCCGAGCTGGTCAACGGCGGAGGAGAAGCCCGAGAACGCCTGCGGCGTCGCTGACACGCTCGCCGCGAGGGCGGATACGCCCTGGCCGAGGGCACTCGTCGGGGCGAGCTGGCCGACCAGGCTCGTCAAGCTCACCGGATCCTGCCCCGGCTCGAGGGCGACGCCTTTGTCAGTAAGCAAGCTCGCAGTGCCGAGTGCGATCTGCAGGCGCGTAACGGAGCCGGCTGTACCCTGCAGCGAGCTGGCGACTGCTCCTGCGGATGCGGACGCGCGAGACGCCGCATCTTGGATGGTGCCCGCCGCCTCCTCGAACGTCCCGACGGACGCATCGACGCGCTCGAGGTCCTGCGACGCATCCGAAGCCGCCTGAGTGGCATCGGCCGCCTGCTGCTTCACCGTGCTCGCCTGGTCATCGATTCCCTCGGACAGCGCCTCGTATCGCTGCGTATCCGCGGTGAACTCATCCACGAGCTGCTGTTGCGCATCGGTGCGCTGAGACTCCTCGGTCTGCAGCGCTTCAGCGAGATCGATGATCTTATCCTCGATCTGCTCCTCATTCTCCCCAGCGAGCCAGCTGCCGGCGATCTCGTTGAGCTCGCTCACGTCACCGACGAGCCCGCCCGTGCCGTCTGAACCGGCAACGGCTTCCTGCAGGTTGGATGCCTGCTGTCCCACCGCTTCAACACCTGCGCGCGCCGAATCGACGCCATCGCGCACCCCTTGCGCGGACGTGGAGAGCACCTCCTCGCCCGCCACCATATCGGCAGCGGCGCCCGAAAGCGCCGGAACCTGCTCGGCCAGCGTGCCCTGAAGCTCGCCGAGCGACCCCAGCGCCGCCACAGCCTCATCAAGCGACTCGGAGACCTCCCCCGTCAGCAGTGAAAGCCCTTGATATACGCCGTTCAGCCCCGCGGAAACCCCATTCGCCATGGGCGCGAGCTGCCCGTAGGTCGCGGCGACGCCGTCCATGGCGTCCGAGACCGCCACGGCGCCCGTGCCGGCGGCGCTCACGCCGCTCGCGATGGCGTCGACGCCCGAGGCGAGGGCTTCGGTGCCAGCGGCCGTCTGCTCGAGCCCCTCGGCGATCGCGCCCGTCCCCTGCTCGAGGGCATCGTAGGCGGCATCGAGCATGACCGCGCCGTCGGCGGTGAGCGTGAGGCTCGACGCCTGCCCGTTCACGTCGTTGAGCACGCGCAGGAGATACGATTCGCCCAGATCCGCGCGCAGGCGCGTCTGCACCTGCTTGAGCGCGGCGGACCCGGCTTGCGTGGCGAGCACGTTCTCAGATCCGGTCGAGATGATCTCGAGCTGGGCGCGGGACGGGTCGGCGCCATCCAGGCTCGCGACCTTCTCGGAATAGTCCTCGGGGATCTCGAGCACGAGCGCGTACGTCCCGTCCGAGAGCCCATCGAGCGCCGTCTCCTCATCGACGGCATCCCATGCGAGCTCGGCGGAATCCGAAAGCGAGTCCACGAGCTCCGCGCCGGAATTCACCGTGGAGCCGCCCGAGCCCGCGACGCCTTCGTCGAGGTTCACGACGGCGACGGGTATGCGCGCCTGCGCATCGAGCGCGGGGGCAAGCGCCGTGACGAGCACGAGCGCGAGCACCGCGGGCAGCGCGAAGGCGGCGATGAGCATCGCCGGGGCACGGCGGCCTCCGCGCAGACGCGCGCGCAGGGCACTCACAAGATCTGAACACAGGCGCATCATGCCACCATCCCATCCGGGGTATCGGTCGTGCCGGCCGCCCCATCGGCCTGCCCCGCGGGCTCGGTCGCGCCGCCCGCGGCGAGCTCCTCGGCGGCGTCGAAGTCCAACGCGCAGGCGGCATCGGCTGCGCGGGCGCATGAGGCCTCGCCCGTCGCGACGATCACCGCGACGCCGTGCTCCGCTGCATAGCGGCGCAGGTCAGCCATGAGGGCGCGGGAGGATTCCGCCGAGAGGCCGTTCACGAACGGATCGGTCAGGTCGATGAGGGCGAGACGCACCCCCGCGGCGAGCGCGAGCGCGGCCGAGAGACGGGCACGCGGCTCCGGCCCCAGGCGGCGCACGGGGTCGCCCGCATGCGTCGCCG